>JAQULX010000534.1 GCA_028718465.1 Dehalococcoidales bacterium
TAAGGATGCAGAAATAGAAAAGCTAAAACATGAAGCTGATCTTGCAGATGCCTATATAAAGCATTTTGTGCCTCGATTAGAAGAACAGGCCAGGCGGGAAGTGGCAGAGGAGATATTAACCCAACTTGAAAAGATGCTTGCCCCGGAATATGAGTTTGACAAAGATGGTGATGGAGTTCAAACAGGGGATTGGTTATTGCTTAACGACCAGTTAAAAGCCCTTAAATCCCGCTTCCTTCCGCCCGTCCCGGCCAGTACTCCGGAAAAACCGAATAAATCAAATGAATATATGGTCTGTAATAAAAAAGATCAATGTGGTTATTTTGCTTGCAGTTATATGAAAGTCCATCTTAAGGGTAAGGATTGTGATCATGTGTGTGGTATTTTGCCGGGTGCCCGCTGTGTGCCATGGGGACAATCGGCCAACCTATCGGAATCCTCGAATAGTTCAGAAAAAACTTGTAACACCTGCAATGTATCTAAAAAATGCACTTTTAAATACAAGCTACCTCCAAGGGTAAGTAAATGCTCTGAATGGGATACGAATAGTTCAACTGATACCTGTCCCGGCGTGGACAATTGCCACAAGATCAAGATCATCCTGGACAAGGATCTGCACGACTTTCAATTCCGTGAAGCAATTGTGAGTGTGTGTGATAAATGCGAGGCGGTGAAGTGATGGACTGGAATCAATACATAGGGAAACAGGTATACATACAATCGTATACCGGTGATAAATTTGCCGGGAAAGTTGTCAGAGTTGAAACTGATAGGGTCAGCAACCGTCAAATGATGGTGGTAGATTATGGCTATGGCGTGGATACCAAAAATATTAGCATGATTGCTGAACTGATTAATGTAAAAATCATAGAAAGGTAGGATAATAAAATGAATCTGGATAAAGAATTATCAGAATTACAAATTAAAAGACGGAATGATTTTTTGAAAGAATTGTCTGAATTAACAACAAAATATGATATAGAAATTGACGCCTGTGGTTGTTGTGATAGTCCATTTTTAAGAGATAGGCAAAAATTATACAGTAATTCAACAAATGGTGTAATAATCGGCGATAATCTTGATTTTAGGGATGGTAAATATAATATTGATTAATTTAAAAACTGTAACAAAAGATAATTAAGCCAAGCACTTAGAAATAAGGCCAACAGAGTTGTTACGGTTGACTGTAATTTTAATACCTGCTAATGTTTTGGCTTTACTGAAAAAGGGAGAAAACAAATGATGAAAATGATTTACCATCCCAAGGGTAAGGCTGGGGAGTATGCGGAATGGGCATTGAATATATATCGTGGATGTTCACATAAATGTACCTATTGTTATGTGCCAACTATTATGCACATGACTAGGACTGAATTTTCACATCCCCGGCCCCGCAAGGGTATTTTGGAAAATACCGAAGCAGATGCTTGGTATCTATCTGCTAATACCAAACTGGGGACATTGGTATTCCATTGTTTTGCCTGTGACCCTTATCCACATATTGAGAACGAATTAAAGATAACCAGGCAATCTATTGAGATTTTACATAAATACGGATTAAATGTAATACTGTTAACCAAAGGCGGAATAAGGGCGACCAGAGATTTCGATCTACTTACTGATAAGGATCAATTTGGGGTCACCCTCACCTGTTTGGATAATACGGAATCGCTCCGGTGGGAGTCCGGTGCTACTTTACCCATGGATAGAATTGATTCATTGAGGGAGGCCCATCGTTTAGGAATTCCAACATGGGCAAGCTTGGAACCAGTTCTGAATCCTGAAACAACACTAAAAATAATACGTCTCACTTATGAATACGTTGATATGTTTAAGGTGGGAATTTTAAATTATCATCCATTGACTCAAATTATAGACTGGTGTAAGTTTGGACATGAAGCCATAGCCTTGCTGGAATCTCTGGGTAAAAAGTATTACATCAAAGCAGACCTGCAAAGTTATCTGAGGTAAACATGAACCCCGTAAAACTCGATATTCTAACCGAAGAAACCGAATATTGCGAACCCGGCGAATCTCAATTCCACGAGGACAATATCACCGAGTGGATGTTGCGTAATCTAAAAAATTCCAACAAGTTGAATGCGGTTCAGGAAAAACGGTTGGGAAGGGCTATCGAACTGGACAAATATTTAACCGGGTTAGAAAAAGAATTTATCATACCGGAAGTTGTTAATAAAGAACTTCAGATAAGTTATGAAAGATTAAAACATGTCGTGGAAGCTTTGGCAACTTTCATTAAATCTCTTAACGGTCAATCTGAAATAGAGCGTCTTGATAATCTAATTTTACGGCAAATAATCGACGGACCTATAGACCCGCAGGTATCCTCCATGGTAGGAAAATATCTCAATGCCGATAACGACAAGGCTACAGATCTTCTGGTTGAATTTTCGATAGTAAGCCGGCTGGTATGTCTGGATGGAAATATACAAAACCGTTTTAATCTTATCCACATTGCCGGCCAGATGGCACGAGATACTTTTATAACCTCTAATTTAAAGCTGGTTATCAGTATTGCCAAGAGGTTCACCGGCAGGGGATTATCGCTCTCTGACTTAATCCAGGAAGGCAATATCGGCTTAATCCGCACCATGAAAAAATTCGATCACCGGAAGAACTTTAAGTTCAGCACTTATGCTACCTGGTGGATACGGCAAGCGATCAGCTGGGCTATTGCTGATCAATCTAAAACCGTGCGATTACCCGTACATATTGCAGAATCTATTAGAAAGCTTGCCCAGGCCCGTCAAAGGTTTTCTCAACAACACGGGCGCAAGCCGACCAATAAAGAACTGGCTGACGAGACCAACATCACTACAGAAAAGGTAGAATGGTTGCTGGCGGCCATATCCCGTGAGCCTATTTCACTGGAAACCCCGATCGGTGAAGAGGATGATATATTGGCAGACTGCGTTGAGGATGAATCTATTCAGCGTCCGGAAGAT
>JAQULX010000535.1 GCA_028718465.1 Dehalococcoidales bacterium
TAGTCAGATATAAACATATCGCACTAATACGATGATAATACGAAAGACAGTTCACTCCCTGGCAGGCGGGGACAAACAACAGCACTCATTGCAAGGTTTCCAAGCCTGCCCGACGCTGAGGGCAGCCGGGCTCTTCCCGCGCGTTTCACCGCGCGCGGCACCCCACCAAAAGGACCATCAATAAACAGACATACCGATTCAGGAGCACAAATCCCAAAAAACCGTAACGAGAAAGTAGCATCAAGTCTGCCTGTTGTTGATGGCATCCTGGCTTGCCTCCCCCCGCGCCCGTGCTCCCGCACGCCTGCGCATGCACACGCACGCGCGGGCACGGGCCTGCGGGCGCTTCTGCAGGAGGGGCTGGACGCGCTGAGGGACACTGCCGGGACCGGCAGACGGCACATCCGGCTTTAACCCCAATGTTAGTAACTTTGAGTTAGTATTATATACTTAGACTGAGCCACATAAATCTATACGAGGATTTAAATGAGCAAAGATTACCGCAACAGGCTGGATGAAGCAAAATCCTTGCCGGATATCTTCGAGCTGGTCAAGTCGTTGGTCCTGAAGAGCATGGGCAAGAGCCGGGGTGGCCTCATGTTGGGGATGGCCAACCTGGGAAACAACCCACAGGGATTTTTCGGCGGCTTCTTTACAACAGGCTCCAATGTCATAGTACTCAACAAGATCCCTCTGCAGAGGATTCAGGAGACGCGCCCGGAGCTTTACAAGCCCTATGTCTTCAATATCCTGCTGCATGAATACATCCATTCGCTGGGCTTCCTGGACGAGGAAGATGTCAGATCAAAGGTCTTCGCCATCAGCAAAGAGGCCCTGGGCCCCGAGCATCTGGCCACCCAGATGGCAGCCAATGCAAGCGATTTCATAAAGCATCTGGCCTATCCGAACATATCATGGAAGGCAGAGGACGGGGGACTTGAGCTGGTGAAGGGCTTTGACCGATCAAGCGCCTCCTATATCGCGTAGACTTTAACCATTTTTTGATATCATTTGTAAATTAACTTGACTTACGCATATTAACTTTCCTTCACGGATTTTGGCACCTCGGACGCCGGGAATTGGCTCAATTTAAAACCATGCATCATAGCATTTGGACATATTTAACGGATGGCTTATTTGGTAAACATATATTTTATCCAATATTATTATTACTTGACCAAAGCACAGCTATAATTGAATAAATATATTGCTTTCCAAAGGCGCTATTACAATTTATAATGAGACATCTTTGCGCTATATCTACTGTTATATCTATCGTTGATAAATTTAATTAGATCTTTTTCACGATAATTTTTTCTAGGAAGCATCAACTCAAGAATCAGCTTGACATCCTGGACCGTCAAAAAATCAGCATCTTCCCCAACTTCGAAGGATATAGATAAGAGTGCAAGCATGGCAAGAAGAGAGAGCGTTATATGATGATGCCATCCCATCCAGGTTCTGATTTGATAATCAGCAAGACCTGCAATTCCTTTACCATCTTCGAATGCTCGCTCAATCCAATATCTGCTATGAGACATTTTGGCGATGCTACTCAAACGAGAATCGAGCGGAGCATTCGAGAGTTGATACTTGATATTTTTAGTGTCATCATCTCGCCTCAAGATCAGAAGCTGTAGTCTTCCTGGAAGACCATATTCCCGAGGATACACTGGAATAGATGCAATTTGTGTCCAGAGTTCACCTCTTTCTGTATCTCTAACAAATACTCGAACCCATTGTGTGGATGGAATCTGCTTCGCGATATCCTCTACAAGTACTGCAGGAGGTTCTCCATCCAATACCACTGTCTTGGTAGGACTGCGTCCCTGGCTAGATTTTCTTTCAGGAATACCTATTTTAGGCAGTTTTAGCCAGACCCACGTATCGCGATGAATATCGGCTATGTAGGTTATTCCTTCTGCATCCAGATCATTTCGAAGCCAAGGCAAATCACCGTAGGCTGAGTCCATACCAACCCAACCAAATGGCACTCCGTTATCTCTGGCATGAAGAATCATATCTTTGGCAAGCTGAGCCTTATTTCTAAAGGTAACTTCGTCTGGTACTCCTGCTTCTCTCCGGCGAAAAAGATCGTTTGCCCATTCTTTCGGCAAGTACAGCCGTTCATCGATCAGAGTTCGGTTTCTTCCATTGACATATCCTAGAAAAACACCTACCTGACAGTTGTCAATCTTCCCTAATCTCCCGCAATACTGACGAGCCACACCTACTGAATTTTCGCCCTGCTTCGGGAAGCAGGATTCGTCGATATGAATGGAACCATTGATTTCGTTGCCAATCAACTTTGCTACGTCTTTTTGAATTTGGTTCAAAATGAGATCATCTCTCCAGCGAGATTTTGAGATCATGTGTTGGAGAGATTGTTTGCTTGAGCTAGGGACTACTTGGGCGTATTTGCTCATATTTCCTCGTCCTCTCTCTAGAAATATACCATTTATGTATTGAAATACTCTATGGTCAATAGATCTTGTCGAGGTGCACAGAAATCTTTTATACTCGACCTTCAGTCTCTGCAAAATGCGACGAACCATTCGCAATTTTGCTCCCGAGAATTTAGGACTCAAATTCGGAACCATGTCCTTCTATAATGGTAAGAAGGGTTATAATAAATTTAATCAAATAGTAATAGTAGCCGAATCTGAGCTAGTCAAGTTAATGGTGTAATTGCTTTTGCCAAAGATCATATAATTGGTATGTAATAATTGCATTTTGGCAAAGCATATGGAGGTAAATAAATATGATCATCAGCAAGGAAAAGGTCAAGAATATTGTAGCTTTGATAAAAAAGGAATATCCAGACTGGTCCGGTTTTTTCCATCCCAAGTTTGTGAAGGATGAAATCGATTACAAACAATCTGCAGCTTTGAGGGCTCGTGAGTCATTGGACGAGAAAGAGCTTCTCATGTTGCAGAGCAAGGGCAATTTCGAGGAAATCATC
>JAQULX010000536.1 GCA_028718465.1 Dehalococcoidales bacterium
CAATGGATGGCAAGATATCAAGATGAAATAGGCATATCGTCTTTCAAAGTCGCATTCAGAACACATCCATATGAAGTTGCAATTCCAATACTCGAAGCCTATATGAAACAATCTTTTACAGGTAATTATCTTGACCTCTGGCCGACAATCAGCAATCTCGGCAAGACAGAAAATCCTCAGAACAATGTTAACATCTCATGCAAGAAACTTGAGGAACTCGACTTCTTCGATGGCATGAAACAGCATGAGTGTGGAATTCTCAAATGTGGCTTAACATGTGGTTATTGTAAGATGATATATGAAAAGGCAAAGGTGTAATGTCTCGCTTTAACGAAGACCGATTTCACTGGTTGGACCGCATGTCTGCACAACAGGGTGGTGCAACCATTGATGAGATTGCGAAGGCATTTGGTCTCAAAAAGGCGTCTGCAATTTCATGGGTATGTCGTTGGGAAAACTACTACAACCAGTTTCGTGACATCGTTCAGCACTTCATATCGAAAAATCCTGATAACCCACGGCTTTATAAATCTGGTCCTGACTGGTGGGGAGAACGCTTTAACCGTGGTATGGGCGAGGACTGGAAAGATGCACACGACGTCGATGGTATAAATCCATTGCATGTGTCATTAGGTTTCATTAAGACTCGCACTGATAGCATTACAGGTAAGCGCACTCTTAAGGGAACTAGGCGAACTGGTGCATATCTTGCGTGGCTTAAAAATACTAATGGAACAACTACAGCAGCCTTCGCACGTAAATTCGACCTCAATATGAACTGTGCGTCTGTTACACTATCTCGTTTCAAGAAAGCAGGTGAACTTGAAATCGTTGATAAAATGTGGAAACCGACTAATTCAGCTGGAAATACGGGAGAAGTAGTGAAACAAGTAGTAAATGAGTATAGAGAAGATGGCCGGGTAGTCCAAAAAGAAAAGTGGACTGTTGTGAACGATACCACTAAAGAAAACGATGAATAGCGAGTATAATAAAGTGCCAGTTAGTGTTTTGTCTTCGTTCTTCATATGTATCAAGGAGGTTGGTATAAACTGATGTTAGAAAAGTGCCAAGTTGTAACGCGTTTTTTCACATGTTACGGTTGTAGCTGCTCGCCTATTCCTCTCCCTATAGTATATAGTATAGTAGACGTCATTTGCTAACTATATATTAGCAAATGACGTTGGACTTTTGCTAGCGTGCGAAAAAATGCATTCTTCATAAAATCCAACGCAGACAATGCGCAAGTTCCAGTTTTTTGTAAAGGTGGCATACTTCAATAAAAACACTTAAAAGTAAGCTCTGCACTCCAACAAAACAAAATAGGATTATCAGCAACCCCAACATCAAAACAAATAACGGAGGCAAACATTGGCAGATAAAAAGAAAACTCCCGGCGACTGGAATCTTGAATCAGCATACGATGTACCAGCAACCATTGAAGATTTAATACAACTTGCGCCATTCAAAGACGCCAGCGATACAAAGGGCGGCTCATTCACAGCTGCGTCAAGAGTTCCTACTTGGCTTGAGCGAAAGATTATGTGGTTTATTGAGATGAAAGGTAGTCCATACCAACTTAAATCAGATGTGGTTCGCGACATGATATACTTAGGCGCACGTGTATTGCACGCCAGATATCGCGGTAATCCTAACTGGGCAACCGAGTCTAAAATGGCAGAGGCAATCGGCCAAGTGGGTGTGGCTGCTAGAATTCGTGAACAGATAAACCAGTTGGAACGTGGTTTACAAGACCTTTGGAATGAGGGTGATGAAAAGCAGGCGATTGAAGGGCTTGAAAACTTCATCGCGGCTGCAGTCGAAATAACCGATGAATGGCAAAAGCACAAGACTCTTCAATACGTAAGAAATAATCGCCTCCTTAAAGAAATCGCGACTCATTGCTCTGAAAATGTAAAGAAAGCTATTGCAGTAGAGAGGAAATAACCAATGTTCAAACCAGCAGATTTCGGTCTTCCAGAAAAGTTCAGAGAATTTCGTGAAGGGCAGTTCGAACTCGCAGCGAAAGTATGTGCATCTAAAAAGTATTGTTATATGATCGATGCACCTACTGGTTCCGGTAAAAGCCTCATCGCAGCAACTGTTCAGAGGCTCGAGGGTAAGCATGCAGTATATATCTGTACTACGAAGCAGCTTCAGGATCAACTCTTGCATGATTTCCCATACGCACGGATGCTCAAAGGCAGAGGAAATTATCCTTGTCTTAAATATCCCAAGCTCTATCCTCGAGTAAGCGCGGAAGAATGCACGCATTCTCTAACTAATCAATGCGATTTTATAGACGCCTGTCCATATAAACTCGCGAAAGATGAAGCGTTGCGCGCTCCTCTGGCAATCCTCAATACATCATATTTTCTTACCGAGGCTAATATGGTGGGCACATTCAAAGATCAAGAACTCCTAATAATTGATGAAGGAGATGCACTTGAAGAAGCACTTATGTCGTATGTCGATGTTACAATTACCGCAAAGCAACTCGAAGAACTCAATCTTCCAGCCCCTAAATTCAAGACGAAATTTGAAAGCTGGGTTGAATGGGGAAATGATGCATTGAGAATACTCAATCCACGATTAGCATCCATCCAGAACAACCTTGAGCATCAATGGGCTACCACTGATTTCGATCTCATAAAAGAAGAGAAGAGATTATCGCGGCTTGTGTCTAAGCTTACGTTCTTCGTAAAAGAGGTAGATGGCTCGTGGATATGGCTTCCCGCTGCAGACAGATGGTCTTTCAAACCTGTTTGGGTAAGTAAATACGCCAATGGAGCTCTATGGAAACATGCCAAGAAAGTATTACTTATGTCAGCGACTATTCTTGATTATGTTCAAATATGCAGAAACGTGGGTCTTGATATGATGAATACCTCCTATACAGCATTGGATTCATCATTTCCAAAAGAGAACCGACCCGTCTATTTGGATTATGCAGCAAGTGTATCT
>JAQULX010000537.1 GCA_028718465.1 Dehalococcoidales bacterium
CGAAGCCAACGAATATTTCTGTGTGAAAAACTGTCCCCAGCATGCCTTATCAGTCAAGCTCAATCCTATTTTGGAAACGCTCGGGGATTATCGCTGGCCGGCGGAAATGATTTTAGCGCATTGGTATATGGCAGAGACGGGGAATTTACCTCAGGTGGACCTGGAATATAATCTGGGGTTCTCCGGAGGTGGCTTTGATAAAATTCGTTTTAAGATTCCTGACCCCAAAGATTACCTGAATATTCCGGATGAGGAAATCGATACCAGCATCCTCTTAAATAAACGTCACGACGGCCGTCCAGAAAGAGTTTTATCTCTTCCCTGCTACGGTGGAGGTATGTCTTTCGGTTCTATGGCTCTTTCGGTATTGGTAGGAAGAGGTCGGGCCGCTAAAAGGCTAAATTCGTTAACTTGTACCGGAGAAGGTGGTTATCCTAAGGAATTTGAGCCATACAGCGATAATTTTATTACTCAGGTCGCTACTGGACTTTTTGGAGTAAGAGAAGAAACAATCCTTTTTGCTCCAGTAGTAGAATTCAAATATGCTCAAGGCGCAAAACCCGGTTTGGGGGGGCACTTACTGGGTGATAAGGTGACATCGGAAGTAGCGAAAATACGGGAGACGGTCGAGGGTAGTTCCCTGTTCTCCCCATTCCCGTTTCACAGCGTTTATTCGGTGGAAGACCATCAGAAACACATTGATTGGATAAAGGAAATCAATCCGCAGGGGCTTATTTCGGTCAAAGTCTCTACGCCTACGGATGCGGACATGGTTGCCGTAGGCGCCTATTATGCCGGTGCTCACATTATCCATTTCGATGGCAGCTACGGCGGCACCGGGGCTGCTCCTGATATTGCTAAAAAGAATATCGCCATGCCCATCGACTATGCTATCTCCAAAGTACACCGTTTCCTGATCAATGAAGGTGTTCGGGATGAACTTTGCTTTATAGCCAGCGGTGGGATTCGGAATGCGATGGATGTTGCCAAAGCGATTGCCATGGGCGCCAATGGCGCGGTTATCGGTACGGCTGATGTGATAGCCATGGAATGTGTGCGTTGCACTCATTGTTCAAGCGGACGTGGCTGTGCGCGCAGTATCGCTACCACCGACAAAGAACTCGGTTATGAAATTTCCGAGGAGTGGGCAGAGCAGCGGCTAGTGAACATGTACATGGCTTGGCGTAAACAATGGTGTGAAATTCTGCGCCAGTATGGGATGAGGAGTATTAAAGAATTAGTCGGGCGCTCCGATTTGTTAGTACATTTGGATTATTTAGATGAAGTGGAACGACAGAAATATCAACCAGCCCCCAAAAAGAAAATGATTCTATAAAGTAAATTTAGAGGTAAATTTATGCGTAATATAAATCAGATGCTAGAAGAAATAATCGCCTCACGCGGTAAATTACCGCGCGCAACTTTCGAAGATCGAAAGGCGGCGGAGGAGGGAGGCTGCGGTGTCACCGGTTTTATTGCCTCCATTCCGGTAGGTGGACGTCATATCTTTGAGCCGTCGGTTCAGATGCATAATCGTGGTAATGGTAAGGGCGGTGGTATTGCTGCCGTCGGCTTAGCTCCTGAGGATGTCGGTGTAACCCAGGATATACTTGATACCCACTATATGCTACAGATAGCGCTACTCGACCCTAATGTCATCCGGCAGGTTGAAAAAGAATTTATTGAACCGTTTTTGGACGTTTGCCAGGGCAGCCGTATTCCCACCGTGGACGATTACCGGGAAGTGAACGGACTAGATGTCCGGCCCCCTGATGTTTATCGTTATTTTGTTCGGGTCAAGCGGAATGTCCTTGACCGTTTCATAACTGAAAACAACCTCAAAGGGATTGACCCGCATCAGGCGGAAGATGAATTTATCCACCAGAATTCCTATCGTCTTAACCAGAAATATTATGCCTCACTTGGCGAGAAACAGGCCTTTGTTTTATCACATGGCCGTAATATCATGATCCTCAAAATCGTTGGTTATGCGGAGCTGGTGGCGAAATATTACCTGCTGGATAATTTAAGAGCCCATGGTTGGATTGCTCATCAGCGGTTTCCCACTAAAGGCCGGGTCTGGCATCCTGGTGGTGCGCATCCGTTTATCGGTTTGGATGAGGCTCTGGTGCATAACGGTGATTTTGCCAATTACTCGTCCATCAGTGAGTATTTAAAACAATTTAATATCTATCCGCAGTTTTTGACAGATACCGAAGTATCCATCCAGCTCTTTGATTTATTAAATCGGAATTTTAATTATCCGCTGGAATATATTATCGAAGCGATAGCTCCAACCACCGAGCATGATTTCGACCGTCTACCTTTAGAGAAACAACAGGTTTATCGTCATATTCAACAAGCTCATATGCAGTGTTCACCTGATGGCCCCTGGTTTTTCATTATTGCCCGTAACGATGTTTCCAATAAACAATTCCAGCTATTAGGTATTACCGATACTGCTATGTTGAGGCCGCAGGTCTTTGCCATGCAGAATGGTGAAGTCCAGATTGGCTTAATTTGCTCTGAGAAACAAGCAATTGATGCGACACTGCAAAGTCTGGCCTCAGAAGACAAACGGTTCTGTACGGTGGCTGATCGTTACTGGAATGCCCGGGGCGGCAGCGCCACTGACGGCGGCGCCTTCATCTTTACAGTTAAAGATGAAGGTAAAGGTGACGGTTCTAAGACGCTAACATGCACTAATAAATTCGGCGATATAATCAAAATCCCTGATAGCACGAAACCAGGTGTCATCCCGGACGGGCCACCAGTGCAAAAGATTGATCAAGACTTGGATAAAACAGGCACAGAAGAATTAAAGGAATATTGCTGTAAGAATATTACTGATTGGTCTTACCAGACTCTGCAGGATTTCTGTAAGAAAATGATTTTACTGGCAAATGACAACGATGAACAGAAGGCCAAAGCTATCGCAGTACTGACCTACCTCAACGATA
>JAQULX010000538.1 GCA_028718465.1 Dehalococcoidales bacterium
GGTTAGAAAATCGGGTTTAAGGGGAAGGGGTGGTGCCGGTTTTCCTACCGGCCAGAAATGGGATGCCTGCAAAAATGCTCCAGGTAAGCTCAAATATGTAATATGCAACGCAGATGAAGGAGACCCCGGCGCCTTTCTTGACCGTATTATTCTGGAAAGCGACCCGCACTCAGTCCTTGAAGGTATGATTATTGCAGGTTATGCAATCGGAGCAAAATATGGCTATATATATGTGCGGGCTGAATACCCTCTAGCTGTAGACCGAATTAAAACTGCTATACGTCAGGCTAAGAAATTAAATCTACTGGGTAAGAATATACTCGGTAGCAACTTTAGCTTTGACGTCAGGGTTTTTGAAGGGGCAGGTGCCTTTATATGCGGTGAGGAAACCGCTCTTATTGCTTCGCTGGAGGGAATGTCGGGAATCCCTCGCTACAGGCCACCTTACCCTGCAATAAAAGGGCTACATGGAAAACCGACTCTTTTCAATAATGTCAAGACCTTTGCCTACGTACGTCACATAATAAACAAAGGGGCAAACTGGTTTGCCAGCATCGGCACCGAAGGAAGCAAAGGTACCGCCGTTTTTGCACTGGCAGGCAAAGTGGTTAATACAGGATTGGTTGAAGTACCTATGGGGACTACCCTCCGCCAGATAATCTTCGATATTGGCGGCGGAATCGAATCCGGATCTGTTAAGAAAACAGATATTAGAGGCTATACAGTAGACGTTAAAAAGGAAAAGAAATTCAAGGCGGTGCAGATTGGAGGCCCTTCAGGGGGTTGCCTTCCTGAATCGGCTCTCGATTTGCCGGTTGATTTTGACTCCCTTAAAGAAGCCGGAGCGATGATGGGCTCAGGGGGGATGATAGTACTCGATGAGGACGACTGCATGGTGGAACTTGCCCGCTACTTTCTCGAGTTTACACAGAGAGAGTCCTGTGGTAAATGTACCTTCTGTCGGCTGGGCACAAGGCAAATGCTGGAAATGCTCACTGATTTCACCAGGGGGCATGGAAGTATCGAAGACCTCCAGACACTGGAAGAATTGGCTTTGGATGTAAAGGCAGGCTCGCTGTGCGGGCTGGGAAAAACCGCATCCAATCCCATATTGACTACCCTGCGCTATTTCAGGAATGAATATGAGGCCCATATCAAAGAAAAGAGATGCCCCGGTCTTGTATGTAAGGATTTGATATCGTATTATTTCAAAGATTATTATTGCAATAGTTATTGCGGCGATTGCGGTATAATTTGTGATGCAATGACCGAGAAAGCGGTACGGGATGGCGCTTTAAATTTACGAATAATGAAACATATTATCGATCAGGAAAAATGCACCAGGTGCGGTATGTGCCTTGACACCTGTGCTGCTAAAAACCACCAAGCAGTAGTTATAGTTTCACCAAAAGATAATATACCGGTATAGGATAACAAATGAAGACCGTATCTCTAACGATTAATGGCAGAGAAATAACCGCCAATAAAGGAGGAAAACTCCTCTGGGTGGCTTTGGACAACGATATCTATATTCCCAACCTTTGTGCGATACGAAATAACCTTCATCCCCTATCTGCCTGCCGTTTGTGTTTCGTAGAAGTGGAAGGGAGGGAGCAGCCTGTCTGCGCCTGCACCGAGGAAGTTGTCGAAGGTATGATAGTAAATACCAGAGGCGAAAAAGCTCTAAAGTTAATCCGTACCGGTTTTGAGTTGATAATGGCTTCCCATTCGATTGGTTGCGCACACTGTATAAATAACGGCTCTTGTGAACTCCAAAAAATAGCAAAATTCCTGGGAATCAAGTTAAAAACAAATCGTTTTCGTCTGATTATACAGGATTTACCTGTGGATGATAGTAATCCGGTATTAACATATGACCCTAATAAATGTGTTTTGTGTGGGCGCTGTATATGGGTATGCAATGATAAATTGGGTAACGGCATCCTTGGTTTTATTAATCGCGGTTTCCAGAGGATTGTTTCTCTTTCTTCTGATGAAGAAAGTATCCAGAATAAATGTCAGGGATGCGGTGAGTGTGTTAAAGTTTGCCCTACTGGAGCACTATCTTTAAAGCGTGTGATTTCTGAACAGGATTATCTTATATAAAAAATTTAGGTGAGTATTCCCTTTTATCACAGATAACATCAAAGGAGGGGAACTAAATGTTACCCCTTATTAACTCTATATAGTCTATCTTGCTATGTCTCATAATTCAGCCACTGATGCCAAGAGGGTTGTGATGTAGTGAGCCTACCCCTTTTTATAGGCCGACTGCCGTTAGAATTTTCCCTGTGTTATTAACATATTCTCTGAGTGTCATGCCACTGAGTGAAGTATGAGGCCTGCCCTCATTATAATCTAACCTCCAGGTTTCGATCACCTCCTTTGCATGGCTTATATTTAAAAACCAAATCCCATTTAAGCATTCATCTCTCAGCCTGCCATTAAAACTCTCAACATAGGCATTCTCAATCGGCTTCCCAGTCCGTATGAAGTTAAGCTTAACTCCATTACGATAAGTCCATTCGTCTAATACCTTGCCGGTAAATTCCGGTCCATTGACCTTACCCCACGCTTAGTATCACCCTGAATTAGAGTTCAAGCAATGAATCAAAATCTGGCAGCCCAAATGTCCTTTCACATAAATGACAGTTATAGCATTGACTCTTACAAGTCTTCAGCCTCTGCTCCAATTTTTTCACTTCGCTCGTCATTAAAACATTATTTATTAAATCTTCTTTAATCTCTTTTATACTTGTTTTAAGTAGCCTTAAGTTCCCGTATCCTATAAACCATGAATAAACTGGTTCTAGTTTGTTTTCTATTACGTCTGAAAAAGATTCAACTGCATGATTTTCCCCGAACCATCCGAATTGGAGGTTACCGAAACCATGGATGGGAGCTTCAATTGTTAACCGTCCACTATATTTAAATATATCAACTAATTCTG
>JAQULX010000539.1 GCA_028718465.1 Dehalococcoidales bacterium
GTCTTGTCTCTCAAGACTTCATCGATGCTAGTTTCTCCTCGATTACGCTCTTTAGTTCCAGTAGTATTGATTTCATATCTGCGCTTATAGTGGTTGGAAATTCATGAAACGAGGACAGACGGTTTATCAATAGTTGGCACGACCTTTCCACAGACTTAGCTCCTTGAAAGATATCTACCTCAGCAATAAACCCACTTAGATCAGCCTTCTTTTCTCTTAGAAAATCCAATAATGTAGAAATGACAAATTCACGTGTCAAACCTTTGTCAATGTTTCTGATGGAGGCAGTTATTCTTCTAAAATCAGTAACGCTGGTCAATTTCCTAGCTAGGTACTTATCTAAGAATGCGTCAACGAGACTATTTCCGGGATACTCTCTGGCAACCTCGGGTAGTTTTCTCCTTATCAACCCTAATACAGGATACATTTCTATGAATAAATCTGGTTTCATTCTTCTTTCCGGGTCAGAACCTAGCATCATATCCTGGTAATGCTTGTCAAAACTGAGAAGAATCTTACAACGTCTAACTGTACTCCGGGGGAGTGAAGTTATTTTGGCGAGTTTAACCTCGCTATCGGTATTTAGCTCTCGTATGATAACCTCCAGCTTCAAAGCTGTGGGCATAAGCTCCCATGGTTCACGGACATTGTGAATATTGAACATACGTAGGATATTATTGAGTCGCGAAGGTTCCTCTATTACGTTCGCAGGGACATCTTTAAGCCCTAGCTCTTTTGCACACAACCACCTGCGTTCGCCATCAAGAATGACGTAATCGCCGGTTCCTTTGCTCTCATAAATAAGTAAAGGAACTAGTATTCCCAGCTCCTTTATTGATTCAAGAAGTATCTTTAGAGGCACTGGGTCAAACAGTACTCGTGGATTGTGTGGGTTTCTACGTATCTTTTCAGTGGGTATATGGGCTAATTTTGAGGGAATAACGTTGGATTGAGAATCAATCATATTTCATCCTCTCCTGCTCTATGAGAGTGCGCCTGATTCTTACATGTTTCTATATTTCCTTTTGTTTTCAACATTCAAACATCAGATAATGCCTTCGAGTAATCCCTTTCTGAGTAGGTGAGCATTCATCACATAGTCAATATTCTCAACACCAACACGGAGAGGATTCTTCATCTTTCTCCAGCCCATACCGTCCGTTAGCCAAACAAATTTCCAACCTGCCGATGATAGGACTTCTCCTCGGTTTATGTAAGAGCTGACAATTTCACTCGGTTTAGAACCTACGCCGCTGTAAAAATTAACTTCAATATTGGTAGCCTTGCCTTTATTGATAACAGAGTAGTCAAACTTGCGGTCTCGTAAGGTAGGGGGGATTTTAACATGGTATTTATCTTCAACATATCCGAAAGTCTTTTGCTCCCCGAAAACAAGAGCAGAATTACGGGCGGATAATTCATTAAGAGTTTCCGTAACCATCCTTTCAAGAAATAGACCGCTTCTGTTCTTCCTGGCGTTTGTATCCAATCCAACCTCAACGCCCAGTAAATAGTCAGTTGCAGAGTCCATCTGGCAAAGCATGTCCAGAAGACCGGTGTTCTTCGTGAATTTGACAATATCGTCTATTTCCTTCGCATCGTACTTTTTCTTAGAAAAATCGAAGGCGTGATATTGTAAGCCAGTCTCAATTGAGTTCAGAACCTTAAGAAGACCGTCCCGACAGGCAAGCAAAATCGGAATAACTTTTATAACTTCGGGGTATTTCTTTAACAAGTCCCGCAAATCGGAAACGGGATCTGAACAGTTTTTCAGACTCTTCAAAAGGGCTAATTCGTATTTGAAAGCATCTCGGTTTTTTCTTACCTTGGTCCAGTTCACGAAAAAATCATAAGTACAATTAGTCTCGATTAAGGTATCGCTTAAGACTTTACAGATTTCATCAATGGTTGAGAGGTTCAGGTGTTTCTTATAGAAATCAATATCAGCCATACTTCAAGATGTTTCCTTAACTAATCTGGGTTTGTCGATTATAACGGCAAGTTCTTCATTAAGCCTTTTTACTGATAATTCAAGGTAGTCAGTATTCGAATCAATACCAATATAATGCCTGCCATGCCGAATAGCCGCTACCCCCGTCGTTGATGAACCAGCAAAGGGGTCAAGAACGGTATCCCCTAAATCGGTGGAAGCAAGGATGAGACGCTCAATCAAGGCAAGCGGCTTCTGGGTGGGGTGTTTGCCGAACTTCTTTTCTGCACCTGACGGAGTAGGGATCGACCAGATGTCATAGGGGTCATCCTCAACGTCGATATCCATCCATAACGAGCGCATTTGTTTGCCACCAGCTAGTTGCTTCATTAGCTGATAATCAAACTTATGCTTACTTTTTTCGGATTTGGCCGCCCACAATATAGTTTCGTGACTGTGCGTGAAGTAACGACATGACAAGTTGGGGGCGGCATTAGGCTTAAACCAGCATATTTCATTCAGTAGCTTATAGCCAAGCTGCTGCAAAGCAAAACCAATGGAATAAATTCTGTGCATTGTGCCAGATATCCATATTGTCCCATCATTTTTTAATACTTTGCGGCAAGCAGCCAGCCAATCAATGTCAAATTCATGGTCTTGCTCAACGCCTTTTGATTTATCCCATTCTCCTTTATTGACAGATACCATGCGGCCGGCATGACAGGTGATTCCGCCATTAGACAAATTGTATGGTGGATCAGCAAAAATCATATCCACAGACTTTTCTGGCAAAGAGGCAAGCACCTCCAAGCAATCACCTTCATATAGAATAGCAGCTTCGCTCGTGTAGAAGTGGGGTATGTTTTCACTCACCATAAACCTCTTTGCACAATTATAGTCTGTATACGATGAAGTGGCAACCGAAGTCTTAAATTGCACTTTACTGACTAATGTGCAATTTCCCCATTTCACGTTTAGTCATAAGGTAAACTTTCAAGAACGTTTAT
>JAQULX010000540.1 GCA_028718465.1 Dehalococcoidales bacterium
ATATAGTTAATCGTTAATTTACGAACTTTTATATTCCCCCAATTTCAAAACCAAAGAAAATAAAGCGAAGTTTCAACCAGGCAGTTGGACACCGGTCGGGCGGAAAGGCTGCCCGAACGGGTCAACTGCGCGAACCGTTGGTCGATTATGAAACTGAAAATGGAAATAGAAGCAGAGATTACTATGCTTCCGGCTGAGTCCAATCCGCGAAAAGGTCCCATTCGCGACGACATCATCGGATACTACGGATGTCCGATGGTCCTGCCGTCTGGAAATTGGGACTGTCGCATGGTCTTTCCTGATGCACACGGACAGATCGATTTCGGCCAGACCACAAGGACGCTGGTCCAGTTCCTGAGTCCCCAAGAGGCATTAAAGGGAGTCCGAGTAGGCGACTGCTTCGAACTCTGGGAGATGGGCATCATCGCAACGGGAATAGTGAAGAAAATCATAGAACAAACAAATAGAGGCAATGAATGAAAATCCCTGAGATTCAGCTAGACCTAAATCCAAGAACTGAAGAAGCAGAAAAAGTCATCGGTTTTGAGTGGGCCGGTGAAGAGATCGGGAAAAGAAACAAAATCGGAGGAAACCCAGACTGGATACAGGAGCCAGGCACACCCAAGTGCTCATGCGGAAAAGAGATGACATTTTATGCTCAACTGGACTCGCTTGGAGACCGGATCATTCTTGCTGACTGCGGCATGATCTATGTTTTCGTTTGTTTCGACTGCTTTGAAACCAGAAGTGTGCTGCAATCGCACTAAAGAGCAAAAGGTACCTGCCGGTGCTCCAGAAGACGATCAGCCAGAATGCGATGCCCAACCACGGCCTCAGACGCGGACGGCTAACGCCGCCGGTCAAGGCCGGACCCCGTTATGTGAAGAACTGTGAGGAAAAATATGAAATGTGTAATAGTTGCCTGCCTACTGTTAGCGATGGTGGGTTGCAAATCAAAGGAATTCAGAGATGTAAGTGCTGAAGCATCGTTATCTCATTTCATAGGCACCACTTATAAGTCGAAAAGGGAATTGGTTATTTGTAGTATCGCAAAGGACATTGGGTATCCGAAAATCGCCGACTACTATACCGTCATGGAGCCGCCAGGCATCGGCGGCCCCGAAGTGTTATCACTACAAGTCCTCCCAGCAGACACATTAATGAAGATCATTCGGGTTGAACGATGCAACAACTGCCCCCCATTTTTGACAGAACAGCGGTGGGTCGTGGATGTGCTCTCAAACAGGACATTCAAGGACCATCCAGTGGTGATAGATGCTGGCAGAATTGACATCGAAAAGACCAATGCCTTAGTCAAAGTGGAAGCAGGCACATAACCACGTCCATAGACGCCGACCGCCCGGAAAACCTGGGCGGGCGGGTCATGGCCGACCTCGTTGGCCGCAAAGAGAAATTGAAGGAACAGCGGAGAATCCACTATGTCGCCACTTGAGCAGTAGAGCACAAAATGGAAATGACAAGAAAAATAATAATTTTTGCTGCATTCATTTGTCTTGGATTTGTAGCAGTTACACTAAGAGCGTGGGTTATAAGTGGACGACGGATTTCATTCAAAAATGAACTCAAAATCAACTTGATAATTCTTATGGTCTTTGCGGCAATCGCGGCCGTAATTATTTACATCAATAATTGAGTCTAGCAACTAGCAAACCCAGTTGAATGAATAGACGGCGGCCCCGTTGGCGAGGAATACATGAAAACGTGGACATTTAAAGAATTGGTTTTGGAAACCTACATCGATATTATTTTCTGCCTCATTGGGCTGGTAGCACTCTATGCTCTATGTGATCAAATTCACGTTTTGGGGTTTGGAGTCTTCAATGCTGAACCTCAAAAAGCGGTAGCTACCGCAAAGACAGAACGTAATATAACCAATCTTCTGCTTTTCGCAGTGGTAAGCGTCTCTGGTATCGTCTATGGCGTTGTTGGAATTTTCAAGTCTTTTACTCGGCTAAATAAGAACCGAGATACTTCGAGGCTGACTGGTACCGATTAACGTGCAGAGGAAGAGCATTGCCAATCATCGACGAGACCGGCCGAGGGCGAGTTAGCCTCCGCCCCGTTGGCCAGAAGGAACGTAAATGATAATCAAAAGAAAATATGAGGGGTCAAGTCTCCAAATATCAAATTTGATATTTGGAGACTTGACCCTTAAGGCCTTTCTACGCACGGTGGTGTGGGAGGACGGCGGGGGAGACCCCGCCTCCTACCCGATTGGCCGAAAAAGGAGATAAGATGAGGCGGTTAATTACATTAATTTTGCTTTCGACTGCGTTCTTGTTCGCTGCCCACGTATGCGCAGAAGAAGTTACTCCGAGAGATGCAATTGCAGCAGAAAAGTCTGGTGACCATCAGAAAGCCATAAAATTGTTTTCAGCTTTGGCGGACGCCGGAGATTCGAAAGCCATGATTCATATCGGCAATAAATTTTACAACGGCGACGGAGTTGCAATTGATTACGAAAAGGCTATGGACTGGTGGCTTCGAGCATTGTTCGCGAATAATGGTGACGCTCCAGGAAACATAGGTGTCCTTTATCGCGATGGAAAGGGAGTTAAGCAGAACAGAAAGATTGCCTATGATTTATTTCTTCTGACACACATGGAGGGCCTTGGGACAGATAGTACTCAGATGCGGGTAAACAACCACCTGAGAAGAGAGCAAAAGGAATTACCAAGTGAAGATGTCAAAGAGGCTCTGTGTTACACAATGGAGTACGTCCTCGCTTATGTTGACGCCAAGGGTTCCCTAACCTCTATACCCCAAGACGTTCTGCCGTCGTCTGGGAAAATAAGAATTAAAGACAATGGCTGGTGGCTCGAAAGTGAACGGAAAGAAATGATTTTCACTTGTAAATCACCTTGGAATTAGTGCCAACAAGGCGGCGGCACACGGTCTCCGCTACGCTCCG
>JAQULX010000541.1 GCA_028718465.1 Dehalococcoidales bacterium
GCTGCGATATCCGCGGCCGCTGAAGGAATGGGCCAGGATGCCCTGCGAGTGATCGCCCTGGCTTACCGCGATTTTCGTGAGAAGCCGGACAAATTGACGGATGCGGATGTCCAGGACAATCTGACCTTCATCGGCCTGGCGGGCATGTCCGACCCGCCCCGGCAGGAAGCCAGAGAAGCCGTCGCCCTGTGCCGGCAGGCCGGCATCCGGGTGAAGATGATTACCGGCGATAATAAGGTCACCGCTGAATCGATAGCCCGCCAGATCGGTCTTCCTGAGGGGAAAGCCATCACCGGGACCGAACTGCAAAGAATGAGCGATGCGGAGCTGGCCGCGGAAATCGAGGGCATCTCGGTCTTCGCCCGCATCGAGCCTTTGCACAAGCTCAGGATTGTGAACGCTCTCAAGGCCAACGGGGAGATCGTAGCCATGACCGGCGACGGCGTCAACGATGCCCCGGCCTTAAAAGCCGCCGATATCGGGGTAGCTATGGGCATCACCGGCACCGATGTCTCGAAAGAAGCTGCCGATATGGTACTGGCGGATGACAATTTCGCTTCCGTGGTGGGGGCAGTGGACGAAGGCCGGGCTATTTTCAACCGTCTCCGGAATGTTCTGTTCTATACCCTGAATACCAATCTTAGCGAACTGGTCACGTTGATCCTAGCCCTGATATTTCTCGGACAGTCGCCCTTGCTGGCGGTCCAGATCCTCTGGATTAACCTGGTTACGGATACCGCCGGGGATGTTCCCCTGGGCCTGGAACCCAAAATCGGCGATGAACTTAAACAGCCGCCCCGCCACCCCACCATCGGCCTGATGTATCCCGGACTGTTCGTACGGATAATGGTGATGGCCGTCCTGATAGGGCTGGGGGCTTTCATCATCTTCCGCTGGGCTTCACAGCATATGAGCATCGAAGAAGCCCGGACGCTGGCTTTTTGCTCCATAGTCGCCTTTGAATGGCTGATGGCTTTCAGCGCCCGCTCGGATGAATATACTGTATTTAAGCTGGGCGTCTTCCGCAACCGCGCCCTGATCTTCTCCATCGGCCTGGCCGTACTGCTTCAGATCGCGGTGGTCTATGTTCCCTTACTTCAGGCAGCCTTCGGCACCTTCCCGCTCACCCTGAGAGACTGGGGCATCGTGGTGCTGGCTGCCGGAAGCCTGTTTGCCCTGGAAGAACTCCGCAAGGTATTCTTCCCGCGCCTTTACAGTTTCGGCAAGTACCGGCCTTTCAGAGGATAGGTTTTAACCAAACGTTAATATCTGATATAATTCAAGCGTATTATGAATTATTACCTTGGCATAGATATAGGTTCAATAAACGTCAAGTTAGCTCTGATTGACAAGGCCGGACAGCCAGTCTCTCTTAAATCCGGGAAAATAGTCACCAATCCCCGGACAGCGGTCAATGCTCTGCTGGAGGATTTAAGACTCGAGTATCCCCTAGATCAGATTGCCGCTGCCGGAGTCTCCGGAAGCGGGAAAGGCGTAATTCCCGCAGACTATCACTGGGCCGAATACAGCAGCTCACTGGCGATTGCGGCCGGGTTGCTTCACTATCATCCCGAAGCTCGCACCATTATCCAGGTGGGCGGCCAGAGTTCGCTGGTAATCGAGCTGGAAGACGGGCTGAAAAAACCCTGGAAGGTAGCTTCCAATCCTCTTTGCGCCGCAGGTACGGGCCGTTTTATGGAGCAGCAGGCCTACCGCCTGGGCATCAAGATCGAGGACTTCGCCAGGTTGGCCTTGAATTTTCAGGGCAGCCCGCCGCGCATCGCCGCTCGCTGCTCTGTATTTGCCAAAAGCGATCTCATACATTTGCAGCAGAAGGGCGTTTCCGTAGAAGCCATGCTTTACGCTCTTTGCGAGAGTATTGCCCGTATGGTAATAGCTCTCAAGAAGGGCGTTTTCTCCGAACCGGTCTTTTTTATCGGTGGGGTGGCGGCGAACGGGGCTATCGCCAAGGCCCTGAACGAAATGCTTTCCGGCCGCAACGGCCATGACGTCCGGGTGACGGTCCCGGAGAATTATCTATATATGGAATCAATCGGGTCGGCGCTGCTTACCCGTGATAAGACCTCGGAAGTGCGGCTCCTCCCTGAAACAGATGCAGGCCGGCATTATTATGAATTGCCCCGACTCCAGGATGTCTCTATGCCGGGCAATGCCCTCAAGGGCGGCATAACTTCAGCCTGTACGGGCTACCTGGGTGTGGATGTCGGCTCTACCAGCACCAAGGCCGTAATACTGGATGAGACCGGCCGGAAGATCCTTGCCAAGAATTACCTGATGACCGCCGGCCGGCCGGTAGATGCCGTGAAGCAGGTCCTGGCCAATTTACTTGGAGATGGAGCGGACAAAGTGACTATCGCCGGGGCGGGCGTGACCGGTTCAGGCCGCTACCTGATCGGCAGCCTGATCGGCGCCGATTTGATCAAAAATGAAATTACAGCTCAGACCCGGGCTGCCGTTGATATCGATACTGAGGCTGATATCATTGAAATCGGGGGCCAGGACTCCAAGCTGGTGATCAAGCGCAACGGAGTAGTGGTGGACTACCAGATGAACAAGGCCTGCGCTGCCGGGACCGGCAGCTTTATCGACGAAATGGCTGAGATGCTGGGAGTCTCGGTTAAAAACGGTGAATTCGCGGACCTGGCTTTTCAAGCTCCTTATACCATCGACCTGGGTACTCGCTGTGCGGCTTTCATGGGGCAGGCGGTCCCTTCAGCCCAGCGCGAAGGAGTATCCATAGAAATGATCACCGCCAGCCTGGCCAATTCCATTGCCAAGAACTACTTATCCAAAGTGGTCGGCACGCGTAAGCTGGGAAATAAAATTATCCTGGCGGGAGCGGTCTTTTATAATAAAGCCATCGTTTCCGCTTTTAACCAGCAGCTTCCCGGAAAACAACTTCTGGTGG
>JAQULX010000542.1 GCA_028718465.1 Dehalococcoidales bacterium
ATAATCCCGCAGGCACTGTTCGACAGTCCCTCCCTTCAGGATCCGGTCCAGACATTCACTTAGTATATCGTTAAATTTATTGTCCTGATTCATTTCTCATCCACCGTCAAGGCTTTTCTCAGGGCCACCACCGCACTGTGCTGTAATGCTTTAATTGCACCTTCAGTTTTACCCATTATTCCGGCGCATTCAGCTACCGAAAGTTCCCCTGCAAACCTTAATGATAAGACTTCCTGTTGAGCAGCAGTCAATTTCTGAGTGGCTTTCTTTAATTCTTCTATATCCATCTGCTTTTCCATGATGCTGCGCGGGTCATCTCCTTTATCAGGTAAAGGTAAGCCGTCTATATCCACAGTCGACTTCTTGTTTTGCTGCCTGTGGAAATCTATCACCTGATTATGGGCAATCCGGTATAACCATGATGAGAACGGTACGCCTTTACTCTTGTAGGATGGTATCGACCGCAGTATCTTCAAAAAAACCTGCTGCGTCAAGTCCTCGGCTTCCATCTCATTCCGCACCCGCATGGAGATATACCGGTAGATCTTATCAAAGTACGCCTCATATAGCTGAGCGAATGCCTGGCTATCCTGATGCTGCGCTCGCCGGACGAGGCTCTCCTCATCCTGCAATGGTAAACTCCTTTGTTCTATTACCTCGTCCATAATATATAACGTTATACTCCCTGAAAAGATAGGAGCTATTTAGCCAACGCCTTGATTTTACTTGTGAGGGTTATTCCGGACCGCGAATCCAGCACCGGTTTTTTTTATGGTATTCCATGTCAGGACATCTTGAAGAGCGGATATGGTCGGGGTGAGAGGATTTGAACCTCCGACCTCAGCGTCCCAAACGCTGCGCGCTAAACCAACTGCGCTACACCCCGCCGACAGAAGTATATCAAAGAGATAATATCCGGTCAACACGTTGTAAATGTCCCGGCTAATGGTCATAATTATTAATTATGTAATGGCCCTGGGCTATACTTCCGACATGAGGCTTGATTTCGATCTTAGAAATATAAACCGGGGGAAAGGTAAATGGAAGAAAAGATAACCTATTTTGAAAAAGCGGGAACCGGTAACACTGAGGAAACCCTGCGCCTGGCGGCTGAGAGGGCTGCCGCTCGCGGGATTAATAAAATCGTCATTGCCTCCACCAGAGGGGAAACTGCCAGCCTCGCCGCACAGAAATGGGCCGGTACGGGACTGAAGATGACAGTTATACCTCATCAGTACGGTTGCATGACCAGGAACCAGAGGTTTCCGGCGGAACTGGTTGCTGAGTTGGCGCAGCAGGGTCATGCCGTACATTTCGGCACTATGTTGTTTCACACTGTCGATTTGTATTGTAATGAAACCCCGAAAGCATTGGCTAACATACTGCGCACCATCTGCCAGGGAATGAAGGTCTGTATCGAGATTGTTCTCATGGCCGCTGACGCCGGACTTGTGAGCGAGGGAGAGACTGTCGTAGCAGTCTCGGGCACCGGCCGGGGAGCGGATACGGCCGTAGTAGCTGTCGCGGCCACTTCAACCCATCTGCTTGATCTGCATATTACGGAAATTATTTGCAAGCCTTTGCAGACTAAACAGTTTCCGGGTCCTCCTCCGCCGCCGGAGGCTGACCAGTAACAGGAAGTCAAGCATAATTAATAACGGGTACCGTCACATCATGACCTCTCATTCCCGACCGGCTAACCGGGTTAGGTACGACTGTCAGTATTAATTGTTAATATTAATATTATAGGAATCCATGACCCGGAGGAAACATGATTAGAAAAGGCTCCGTATTAAGTGCAGAGACTGTCTTAAGAGAAATCGAATCCATATCGAAAAGAGGTTTTTTACCCATCATAGGTCCGGAGAAAGGTAAATTTCTGACTGATACCGTTCGAAAATACTCCGTGAGAAGGGCTCTGGAAATCGGCACCCTGATCGGCTATTCAGCGATCCTGATAGCCAGTAATATGCCATCGAACGGACAGGTCTTCACTATCGAAATCAACTCCAGGTCAGCCGAAACTGCTCTGGATAATATTCGCCGGGCCGGTCTGGCTGATATGGTCAGGATCTATATCGGCGATGCCCTGGAACTGATACCTGAAATCGTCGAAGAGTTCGATATGGTCTTTCTGGACGCTGCCAAAAATGAATATCTGGATTACCTTAAACTCTGTGAGCCCAGGCTGAAAAAAGGCGGTATTGTGGTTGCCGACAACGTCAAAATCTTCGCAGACCAGATGAGAAATTTCCTGGACTATGTAAGGGATTCAGGAAAATACCGCAGCCGTTTCTTTGATGCGGGTTTTGACGGCGTTGAGGTGAGCGAGAAGCTTTTTTAAGTGATAATTTCTACCGCTCTTCTCAAGGCTAATAAATTGGCATGGGGAACATCCAGGGGATACGTGCATCCCGGGGACACTATCAATCTCCGGCCTTTCATCTGATCGATCGCCTCACGAGCCTGCGCTTCCACATCCTGCGGGCCGCCGAACCGGAGCAGCTTATATTGCTCAATACCACCCATCAGTGCCCCCTGGAAGAGCTTTCCGGCTTCATTTAAACTGAAGGGAGTAGTGCGGTCATGCCAGTTTAAAGCTCCGACCGGGTAGTCAGCGAGCTGTGCCAGCATAGGATACTGTCCGTGGAGATGCAATACATTAAACCAGCCGTTCCGTGAGGCTTCAAGAACGGCCAGGTCGCTCGACCGGGCGAAAAGCATATACTCTTGTTCCGGCATCATCTCAAAACTGGCAAAGCGCGTCGATAGGAAAATCCCGTCAGCCCCTTCTCCAATAGCCTCCCCGGCGAAACGCACGCTGGTTTCCGTCACGGCTTCGAGAGCCGGTTTAATCCGATCGGGGCAGACCCTTTGATGTGCCAGGAAAATCGTATCGCCGGCAAGGTAGGCCAGGATGGAAAGGG
>JAQULX010000543.1 GCA_028718465.1 Dehalococcoidales bacterium
CGTTTCGATTATTTAGTTTTTAAAGTGCATTTAAGCTCAAGCTTAAGCTTGAGTGCAATAAGTTATAACCCTGATTAAGGTTATGGTTAATCTTAGCTCTTAAAAATTGTCTAAAGTCCAAAATATATAACTGTCCATTAACTGATTTTCACTGATCTTTTTTAACAAAGCATTCTTCAATTCTAATAGATATATAACGTCACTGATCGCATATTTGATAGCTTCTGCTGAGATTGGTCTTAAAGTCCAGTTATGCTGCTGAAATTTGGCTTTATGTTCCAGACAAACACCAAGCTCAGAGGCGATGACCGAATGGAGATCCTGTTTTTCAAAGTTAAGAAGAGTGACTGCTGGCCTAAGATCTAGAATCGATTTTATTTCGATTCCGTAAGCGTTTTTCATAAGCGATAAGTCGCTTGCGGCATCATAGATTACTTTTAAGATATTGCGGTTTTCAAACAGAGACTTAAGAAGTTCTTTATCAGTTGTAAATGGATCAATCAGAACCCTGTTAACGCCATCGAATATTTGAACCAGGCATAAGTTTTCCCCGTAAGTATGCAGGTTGAGATCTGCTTCCGTATCCAGCCCTATAATCGAAATCTTTTTATCTTCAAAAGTTCTGAGGTAAGAAGAAAGCTCGCAGTTGTTTCTAATAAATTTATAATTCATAAAAAAAGTGGCAACGGGTGGATTTGGACCAGGTTTAATACCTCTTGGAAGAATCTAACTTATCACTCCATATCTGCTGGAGTACTTTTAAATCCTCCTCGAACTCCTCCTGAGACTGATCATTCTTTTTCTCCAGTGTCTCAAGGGTTTCGAAGGTAAACGACTTGCCTCCAAACTCTGTCCAGTCTTTCTTTAATTTATAATCAAAACAAGAACCCGTAGAAAACATGAAATCAAAGCTGTTTTGCTTTGCTTGAAGGTTCGTAGTATAGTCTAACAAATACATTCCATTATGAGTATTATTTACTCTATAAATTCCTCCGATGATTTTCCTCTGCTTGTATTCGTTGATTAGTGTTTTTCGTCTATCCATTCGAGCCTGAATTGATGAAAGATCGCAAATAAAAAATGGTGGCAACGAGTGGATTTGGACCACTGACCAAGGGCTTATGAGTCCCCTGCTCTACCACTGAGCTACGTTGCCATCCTCTATTTTTATACCATATCGGGCATTGCCAGTCAATCAATTTCAAGCATTTCTGTTATTCAATCGTGGATGGGATAAAACGCTTTGAGTGTTGCTTCGGAGGATTTACCGGGGATTCGCAATGATGCAACAAGGGTTACGGGGTTTGCGGACTCCGGCGGACAGCTTTGCTGAAGGACATACTCTTCAGTTTAAGCATCCTCTTTTCCAGTAAATGCCAGGACGCAGCCCCCAGCAGTACCGCGATGCTTCCGGCAATCAGCAGGTTCAGCCAGCCGTTCATCTGGCTGCCGAAAAGATAGAATATCGTTTGTTGCACCGGCCAGGCCCAGATATAAATGCCGTAGGAAAAATCTCCATACCTGGTCAGCCGGCCCAGTTTTATCCTGGGAGAGTAGGCGAGATACAGCACCGGATAAGCCAGCATGAATATGAACAGGGTATCGTTGAATCCTCCCCTGAAAGCGCCTATAATCACGAAGACTATAATCAGCAGACAAAACTTTCCGTTCAGGGGAATAGAATCTCGATACAGGTAAGCCGTCATTCCGACTGCGAAATAGGTGAAGAATCTGATGGCATGAAAAAGGTTCAGAGTATACAGGTTCACTGACTCTCCGATCCTGAAGTAGGTCAATACCAGGCCAAGCAGAAATATCCCCAGCGCGGCCCGCCGCTCTTTTAAAGCTCCCAGGATTCCCAGCAGGATCATCCCCAGGTAAAAAGTAAACTCGTATTCCAGCGTCCATAAGGGGGCATTCACTCTCGTATCGAAGGGATTGGTCTCAAAGACCCCGGGGAGGTAATAATTCAGACCGTAGAGAGTCATATTTGAGAGGTAGGAGAACGTCTCCGAATGGGCAAAGTAGGCGCCTGCGGTCAGACCGGTAACCAGCGGTCCGATTATGAAAACGGTTGCCAGGACCACCACAATCAAGGCCGGAAATATCCGCAGGAACCTTGCCCAGAGGTATCTTAAAATGCTGTCCCGGCGCAGGAAACTTTGAGTGATCAGTAACCCGCTTATAATGAAGAAGACATTCACTCCCAGTGCGCCGTAGTTGTTTTGGTAGAAAGGCGGTTCCAGGTACCCTTTTCCTACGATAATGAAAGAATGAGAGTAGACTACCAGCAATGACGCCAGCAGCCGCAGCGCATCCATGTTGTTCCTGCGCCCGCCGGTAAAATCGCCCAGTACCGCTCCCCGCCCGGCCTCCATCTCCTCCGCTTCCCTCGCCCTTTCTCATCCGGTGCATGAACTGTATCTATTTATATTAATAAAGGAAAAATGCCGGTACCAACAACGATTCGATAGGGGGAAAGGGATGGTTATTATGCCGGAGCAAAGCTAAGGAGAAGCTTTGCCGGCGTCGACTGAACAGGGACTGATCTCATCAGGTATTGTTACATTTTGCCCTCGTCTATCTTGTTTCTGTTGCTGGAAATTTTAAAAACGGTGAAAGCGGCGACAGCAACCATAATTACGAGCACCATGACCACCCAGTATATGGGCTTCACCGGCGGCTCCTCTTTTTTTACCGCTTCGGCTGGGGGAGTGGGTTCCGGGCTGGCAGCAGGCGCCGCCGCAGCCGGTATTGAAGCCGGTGTCGTTGTCTGGACCGGATCTGGAGTGGCCGCGGGGTTGGTATATCCGGGTATATTGATGCTGCCGGGTGACGGCGTGGGCAAAGTCACTCTTCCCAGCAGGCCGAAGGTGCTGAAGTGGTCTATCTCAACCGAGATTTTTTGGGCTGCCGGGTCT
>JAQULX010000544.1 GCA_028718465.1 Dehalococcoidales bacterium
GTTAGCTGCGGGAATATTCCCGCAGCTAACCGCTCGGCCTTTTCCCTTTCCTAGTGTCCCATTCCGTGCCCGACAGGAAATCTACCCGGTCTCCTTCTCCCTTTCCTTAATCATCAAACAATAATTGTAATTCCGCCCCCCACGGAGCATCTCCGGAAGGAGCTGGATCCGGAGAGTATTTATCGCGTTACATAAAGGTGTCAGAATTCTTATGAAAATGTTATGATAGTCTTACTGGACCACTAAAAAAGGAATCATATGAAAATCGGCATACTTGCTCTTCAGGGAGCTTTCATAGAACATTACCATCTTCTGCGGAATATGGAAGCCGATGCGGTCGAGGTCAGGCTGCCCGGAGACTTAAAAGGGCTGGACGGCCTGATAATGCCCGGGGGAGAAAGCACAACCATATTGAAGCTCATGCGCGGATTCCAGATATTTGAGCCGTTAAAGGAAAAGATCGAGAAAGGATTTCCTGTGCTGGGTACCTGTGCAGGAATGATCTGCCTGGCAAAAAGGGTTAATAACTCGCAGCAATCTGCCCTTCAGCCCCTGGAGGTCATCGATATCACGGTGAAACGAAATGCTTTTGGCCGTCAGGTAGATAGCTTTGAAGTTGATCTGGACATAACCGCGCTGGGGAAAAAACCTTTTCATGCTGTGTTTATCCGTGCGCCGCTGGTGGAGGAGGTGGGGTCTCAGGTACAGGTTTTATCTAAGTTGCCGGGAGGCGTTATCGTCGCCGCCAGACAGGAGAATATCCTGGTTACCTCTTTCCATCCTGAACTGACAGACGACCTCAGGCTCCACGAATATTTCCTTAAGCAGGTTGTCACCGGGAACTGAGGGTAAACTACCATTCTTGATCCATGAGTCAAGATAAAAATATGCCTGTTGTTTATCAGCCGGAGGAGGTGATGACAGATGTCCGTGAATTATTCGAAAGAAACAAGAGAAACCCGGAGCGTTCAGAGAGCAGGCTCCGATGTTGAGAGAAAAATTATTTCTATCCTCAAGGTATTGAGTGAGTCCACAGAGCCGCTGGGATCAATAACTATTGCCCGCGAATTAGAACGCTACGGCATATTTTTAAGCGAGCGGGCTGTTCGCTATCACCTGCGGATTACCGATGAACGCGGGTATACCCAATCTCTGGGCCGTGGCGGCAGAATGCTGACGCCTCAGGGAATAGAAGAGCTGCGGATTGCCCTGGCGCCCGATCATGTGGGTTTCGTCCTGAATAATCTGGAACTGCTGGCTTTCCAGACTACTTTCAATCCAGAGACCAGGACAGGCCTGGTCCCTGTCAATACATCGCTGATCCCGGAAGACAAATTCGATAAAGTCCTGACAGTTATGAAGGACATTTTCAAGGCCAAACTGGCAGTCAGTCATCTGGTGGCGACCGCCAGGGAGGGAGACAAAATAGGATCGATGGTAGTTCCGCCGGGTAAAGTCGGTCTGGCAACAGTCTGCAGCGTGACCGTCAACGGTGTGTTATTAAAGGCAGGCATCCCCATCGAGTCCCGATTCGGAGGAGTGCTGGAAGTCCGGGATAACAGGCCCCGGCGCTTTGTCGCTCTGATCAGCTATGCCGGAACATCCCTGGACCCATCGGAGCAATATATCCGGGCCAGGATGACCAATGTGGGTGGAGTTGCCAGAAGCGGCAACGGTATGATTCTGGCCAACTTCCGTGAGATTCCCGCCCCTGCGCGCAGCCTGGTAGAAGAGAAGATAGCCAGGCTTGAAGAGGTGGGAATAAAGGGTGTTTATTGCCTTGGCAATACTTCAGAGCCGGTTTGCCAGATAGCAGTGGGCATGAACCGGGTAGGGGTGGTTATGCTGGGCGGGTTGAACCCGGCCGCGGCGGCTGTAGAGGCCGGATTCGAAATAGAAAACATGGCCGAGAGCGGGCTGATAGAATTCTCTCAGCTCAGTAGCGTCTGGGACCTCTAAAGCAGTGTAGCTGCATTTATTGATAGCACAAAACAACCATCCATGCCGCCTGTCATCGTCGCCGTCAAGGATGCAAGTCCGGGTGTAAATGATAAAACTTCCGTAAGAATCTGTACGGAAACCGGACGGAAACCGTTGCAGGCTTCAACGTAGGAATAATAAGCACTGAGGCGGATGATCGACTCTTAAAAGGCATGTTATGGTATAAAGTATCAAGTTAAACGGTGCGAATCGTTTAACTTGGTAACTGTCAGGAGAGGTGGGAAGGGAACTGGACCTATGATCCACCCGGCAGCCTTTAGTCCTTAAAGGTGCCACAGCCAGACTCTCGCAAGGGAGAACGACAGGTCACAATTATACATTGTGAAAAAGGACTTCTTGTCGCCCAAAAAGGTACAAGCTAAGCACAGCACATCCTCTACTGCCCTTAGCTTGTCACAGTCGGCAAAAGGCAAGAAAGCGGTGAGAATTTCCGGAAAGTGGCTATTTTTTCTTTGATGGTTCTTCAACCTTGACAAATTTTTCTTTGGTGCAGCCGCAGACTCCGCAAATAAATTTTTCGGGTAATTTCTCGAAAGGTATGCCGCGAGGAACTTCGTTAGCCGCATCGCCGAATCTGGGGTCATAGATCCAGCCGCAACCGGTGCATTTATACTTGAATAATTCTTCTGCCATCACTATTCTCCTTTTTCCTTTTATTATGGTATTATAACAAGAATTCAGGATGTTTGACTAGGTTTAATTAACCATTAAACAGGTTCATTTTGTTCTCTCAAGTCCATTCCGGACTGGATTCCAGAATCCAGGAGGTAGGGGTTGTTTCACGGAAAATGAACAGACCCTGAACTATTAAAATTTCTTTCCTAACTACCATATCAGCTTTTGTTGTAGAATAATCTAAGAGAGGCTGTAAGCAATGACACAATGGTGGGACTGGTTATCCGGCAACTGGTTATTGAT
>JAQULX010000545.1 GCA_028718465.1 Dehalococcoidales bacterium
ATTATCATGGTCCAGAGGATTAAAATTCTCGTTACCGATCATCCACAGTAAAGTATAGGGTTCATTTTTATGCTCATTAACCATTACCTTAACACAGTCCAACAGGTTCTTGCGTTGTTTGGGATCACTATAATCCGTACCTTTATCCCACGTGGCGCCGGACCCTATAGTCCATTCCCCAAAAAAATGCCCGATTATCACTCTGATGCCATATTGCTCATATAGATCCCTAAGCAATTTTTTGTTGGGAGGGTGCCCAAAAGTAACTTTATCTGCCAAATTAATTACCCGTTTATCATCGGTCGGTAATTGGTAAGCGCGGATAGTGTTACACCCCATTTCTTTTAGTAGCTGCCAGTCTCCAATTGTTTTTTCGTCAGGATCCTGAATATTATTTTTATTGCTATCTACCCAGGAATCATAAGCTACATCATTTTTACCATTATTATCCAGATCAAGTATGCTCCAATCCCGCAGAGTCCCAGCATCAGGGTCATCCCCAATCACCCAGAAATTATAGCATACCCCTTTGATGATATAAGGTTGATTATCTACTAGCAATTGCCATTGACCATCATCGTGCTGAACTACCTTCACCGTACTGCACATTAGTTCTCCTGTTACTGCAATCAATGAAATTAATGTAAGATGTACCATTAAGATTAATTTGTAATATCTGTGCCAAGACAAAAACATGCCGTATACCTTTTCTTATAGTGTTTTTATTACTGTCAACTTCGGAAGTTGACAGTTGGGCTATCCTTACTTTCAAGTTTCAAGGGCTGATAATATGTTAGGTGCTTCCCCCCGATTCTTGGTAAAATGATTGTAACTGGCAATCAAACCAAGAATAGGAGGAAACACCATGAATTATGTTGGCGTAGATCTGCACAAGGAGCAATCCTGGTTCGTAGTACTGGACAGTAAAGGCAAAAGACTGGTTAGTAAGAGTATAGCAAATTCTCCGAAAGGGTTAAAGGACTATTTTGCGGGAATGCCCAAACCCTTTACTCTGGCCGTAGAATCAACATATAACTGGTATTTCTTTGTTGATCTAGCGGAACAATACGCTGAAAAAGTATATCTGGCTAATTCCTATGAGCTGAAAGCCTTCGCTAAGAGACATAAGAAGACTGATAAGATAGATGCTCATCTGATAGCCGAGGTACTACGTAAAGGATATTTGCCTACCGTGACTATCCCAGATCAAGAAACCAGGCGGGTCAAAGAGCTGTTGCGTTACCGGATGAATCTGGTCAGGGAACGGGCTAAGAATATCTACCAGGTAAAGAATATTTTGGATAAAATAGGACAAGATTCCAGCGGTGACTTCACCACTTACAAACGATTGGGCACTATCCCTTTTGACCTATTTAGCCCAAATTACCGGGAAGTCATCCACGGGTACAGCGAAAGGATCGAGTTTCTCACCCGCCGGCTCTTTCAGATAGAAAAGTATATCAAAGAAAATGTTAAGGATGACGAAGATATCATAAACCTGATCACTATTCCGGGTATCGACTATTTCAGTGCTGCTTTGATTAAGACCGAGATCATTGATATCAGCCGGTTTGCTTCTTTTAACCGCTTATGCGCGTATGCCGGGTTAGCTCCCAGAGTAAGCCAAAGCGCCAATAAGGAAGTACATGGACCTTTAAATGTAAATCGCCGGAAGAACCTGCAATGGATCCTAATTGAAGTGGTATATCATTTCATCAAGGCTCTTCCCGAGAAAAGCCAGCGCTATGAAAGCATAGTCAGCAGAAAAGGCGTTAATACCGCTAAGGTAGCCTTGGCTCGTGAAATGCTCAAGATCATTTATCACGTTTTAAAAGAAAAAAGACCTTTTTATCACCATGTTGTCCGGTCTGAGGTGTCTCCTGCGCTCTATGGGGTCTGAAGTGCCGCAAGGCAGCTCTCGAAGGTCTGATTAGCGAGGAGCCACCACCCGATATTATCATGCAGCTCCGATAATACATCGGAGGCTGCCGATAGGTGACTGAAGTCCGGCACATTGCGGAGCTTCTCAAGGTAACTGATGGGTGTGGCGCCGACTGGATAATCTTTATATAGCAATCATTGAAACTTAAGATTGTGGGGAATCTTTCAAGGGATATCTATCTCTTCCCTTGACAATCACCTAAATAGGTGACCCCATTAAATCTTAGACAATTGGCGGTAGTAATAAGCTGTAGCCACAGCGGTAGTCGGCAGAGCGGCGATCAATCCCACTCCCAGGCAAAGCGCTCCGGCTATAATTACCAGGGTTTCGAGCAAGAAGAATACGCTTATATCCCAAACAGACCCTCTGGTCATATTCCAACTGTTTTTGATGCTTTCCATGGCATCCATTTCTTTATCCACGATCAGATACGATATAAAGACAAATCTTATGGCAAGGATAGAAACAGCAACAATCAGGGCCAGCATCCCAGTGAGCCCCAGAATAGAGGAATTCTTCATCATTATCACAAAAGGTATCATCAGAAATACTATTGGTACGAACATCAATCCCATAATAAGACAGGCCAGGATAAATTTTCCACCCAGGTGGAAACAGGAAAAGAGGTCACTTAATTCTGTTTCCTCCCCATCTGCCATTTTGAGGCATACTTTGTTGTAGCCTAAGGAAAAAATCACGACATTCAGGTATCCAAAGGCCAGTTGCAGAATAAAAGTGAACAAGTTCTGTTTCCCGACTCTCAACATCATTATTGTTTGGATAAACCATTCTATCCCGTAAATCGCAATAGCCACTCCGATAATGCCAAGAAACAGCCCGAGATTGTTTTTCATGGCTTCCCAGCCGACTCTGATGGCTTCCATAGGATCAATCTTGTCATTTAAGGCAGAAGAAGTAATAGGCCTACTAGATTGCTGGGGCGGAATATAGGTATCATTTTTTGGCTGGTAA
>JAQULX010000546.1 GCA_028718465.1 Dehalococcoidales bacterium
AATGATTGCCGCCTTCTGAGCCAGATTACCGTCAAATGCCAGAACCTCGTTCCTCAACGTCTTAAAGTCCCCTTTTAGATCGGTAGAACCTGCATCCAGCAGATAAACAATGACAGAGGCACGTCCGGCCTGATAGAGAAAACTATTCCCTAACCCTTTTCCGAGGCCGGAACCCCTGGTGAGTGCGGGCATCTCTACCCAGGTCAGTTTATTTACGCCGTCGTCAACCACGCCCAGCACGGGCGCCCGTGTAGTAAACTGGTAATCGGCGATCTCCGGACGGGCTGATGAAAGTGCGGAAAGCAGCGTCGATTTTCCGCTGTTGGAGAATCCGATTATACATACATCGACGACCAGGCTCACTCTGAGTATTATGTCATGATGCTGTCCTTCCTCACCCCGCTGGAAAACCTTGGGAGCTTTCCGGGTGGAAGTTGCATAGTGCACATTACCCTTCCCTCCTTTTCCTCCTCGGGCCAGCAGCACTTTTTGACCATCCTTGATCAGATCGGTTACAACCAGCTCACGGCCCTTTTCCTTGATAAATACGGTAGTTCCCATCGGCACCCTGATCGACAGGTCCCCGGCATTTATTCCGTGCATGCGGTTCTTGCCTCCGTCCCCGCCGTTGTCCGCCTTAAAAAGACGTTTATGTTTAAAAGATGACAGGCTCTCAACACCACTGTCGGCATACAGATATATATCTCCCCCCTTGCCCCCATCGCCCCCATCCGGACCGCCGAAAGGCAAGAATTTTTCCCTCCTGAAACTGGCCAGGCCGCTTCCTCCATGGCCGGCCTTAACCTGTATCTCTACATTATCAACAAACATATCTTTTATGGTATTTTATTCTATCTGTAGGTTATATGTAAGTTTAATAGTAATCATTATAAGGAGGTTGACTATGTGGAAGACAATACCAGCTAATAACAAGATCAGGTTAATAGAGGGAATCGATGTTCAAAAGGGGACGGAAGTTATCAACAAAAAGGGGGAATTTCTCCACAACCAGTGAACAGGACTAAGAAGAACCGCGGGATTTCAACATTAACCGGATGTCTTCGATGGACTTGCTTAACTGAGAATCGGAGCTTATATTCAAGGCAATCCTGTCATAACCATGGATGACAGTTGAGTGGTCGCGATTGCCCAGAATCCTTCCGATCTCGGCGAGGTTGGTGTGGTTCTGCTGGCGCAAAAGGTACATTACGATATGACGGGCCCGCGAAGTCTTAAGATCCCTTTTCTTACCAGTTATGTCATCGGGCGGGATGGCGAAATAATCCGCCACGGCGTTTATAACGGCTGCGGCAGTATAATTCCCGCTGCTTTGTCTGGTAGCCGCTATCAAATCATTAAGAAATGCCTTGACGGCATTGACATCAAGGGTCGTGTTATTCATGCGGGAATAGGTAGAAAGGCGAATGAGCGCGCCCTCCAGAACCCTTACGCTGCCGTGGAAATTGGTTGCAAGGAAATTGAGGATATTGTCATCGAACTTAATTTGCATGAGTGACGATTTCAGATCAAGTATGGCCAGCCGCGTTTTATGATCGGGAGGATAGATATCGGCCACCAGCCCACCCTCGAGGCGGGAGCGCAGGCGCACATTAAACGACTCGATCTCTCTGGGAGGCCGATCGCAGGATATTACGATCTGGCGATTATCCGCTAATAAGTCGTTAATAATATGGAAAATACATTCCTGGGTTTGATTTTTCCCGCTGAGGAACTGTATATCATCGAGCAGGAGGATATCCGCTCTGCTGAATTTAATCCGGAATTCCTCGGCCTTTTTGTTGCGTATAGCTATGATAAACTCATTGGTGAATTGCTCGGCGCTCATGTACAGGGCATTCACCCCTCTGGACCGGGCCGCCTGCCCGATCGCGTGGAGAAGATGAGTTTTGCCGGTGCCGGTGCTGCCATATATAAATAGAGGATTAAACACTCCTCCGGGATTCTCGGCTATCTCCAGCGAGGCCGTATAGGGTAAAAGATTACAGTCGCCCGCAACATATGTATCAAAGGTGAATTTGGAATTCAAGCCGGTTGTCCTGGACGCAGCGGGACGTTCCTTCACGCTGGTCCCTCCATCGGTCAATAATCTATTCCTGCCGGGAGCAGGATCACGGTTTATCGCCTGTACCTGGAAAACAACTTCGGTAATTCTGCCCGTGATAGTTGACAGTATCCTGCAGACCACGGAATACAGCCGGCCTTTAAGCCATTCCGCGATGAAGGTCGAGGGAACAGCGACCGTGAAGACGCCGTTATCGTAGTCAATTCCCCTGGAATCCTTAAGCCACGTATTATAATTAGCTTTGCTTACCTGGATCTGCAGTTCGCCCAGGGCCGCCTGCCATATTTTATCAGCTTGCATTCGCCTCTTAACCGTACTATATTTTTGTTCGTATATCCCGTAAAAAGAGAAAAAAGTTCCCCCAGTGGAACGACAAATGCAGACTTTTCGTTTAGATAGTGTAAAAACCGCTAGAGCTTTGTTAGTGTCTGCTGAACATGCCGCGGTCCTCTCCCCAAACCGTAGATAGATTACCACAGGCTTCTTCGACAGTGTCAATGGTTATTTTGACATAACGGAAAAAAACTTATAATTTTTTAGTAGATTATGAAAGTTGTATTTATGGGATCACCTGCTTTTTCGCTGCCTGCATTGCGGGCGTTGATATTGAATGAATATGAGGTTAAAGCAGTATATACGCAGCCGGACAAAAAGACGGGGCGCGGTCAACGGATTGCCGCCTGTCCTGTAAAACAATTTGCCGCAGAAGCCGGACCGCGCGTGATCCAGCCCGAATCATTCAAAGATCCCACAGAGGTGGAAATGCTAGCCGGCTTGAAGCCTGACATAATCATCGTAGCGGCCTACGGTCAGATATTACC
>JAQULX010000547.1 GCA_028718465.1 Dehalococcoidales bacterium
GGCTCCTGCATCACAGAACGGAACAGGTTTCCCCGATGCGGGCACAGAGAAAATAACGGAATGGACCTGAAGGTAAGAATATGGGACTGGCAATAGCGTTCTGGATACTGGCAATAGTGGCTATAGCATCTGCCCTGGGAGTCATAGTGCAAAAGAATGTCTTCCGGGCTGCTCTGTCTTTAATTGTCTGCCTGGTAGCGGTGGCCGGGATCTTCATCACTCTCAGCGCGGACTTTCTGGCCGGCGTCCAGATCCTGGTGTACGTTGGAGCGATATCGGTCGTGATTATCCTGGCAATAATGCTCACCCGGGAGTATACCCGCGGCAGTCCTTCCAACCGGCTGCGTCTTCCGGCTCTGGTTGTCTCAGCCGCATTTTTCGGACTGGTGGTTTTCGCCGTTCTCAACACGAACTGGCAAATAAGCCCGGAAATGCCGCAGACGCCGACCACACCCGGCCTGGCGGAACAGCTTTTTGGTCAAAATGGTTTTATTTTACCCCTGGAGATTTCGGCCGTGTTGATTTTGGCGGTGATCCTGGGAGCGATTGTTATAGCGAGGGAGAAATAGTCCATGACGATTGGCTTACCGCATTTTCTGATATTATCTGCCCTTCTTTTCTCGATAGGGCTGTACGGTGCTTTGACTAAACGCAATGCCATCGTCATACTGATATGCATTGAGCTGATGCTCAACGCCGTAAACATTACCCTGGCGGCTTTCTCCCGGTTTGTTACTCCTGTGGCTTTAACCGGACAGGTCTTTGCCCTGTTTATCGTTGTGGTAGCCGCTGCCGAAGTAGCCATCGGACTGGCTATTATCATCTCGATCTACCGCAACCGCGAAACCATCGACGCCGATAAGATCGATCTGATGAAGGGGTAGGGAGGAGAAATTCGAAATACAAAATAATAAATTCGAGATAAATTCAAATGGCTGAAATTATAAATTCAAAACGATACGATCTGGAGGATAGAACCCTGAAATATGCCCGTGATGCCATAAGTTTGATTAATGGCACACCTGATACCTTGGCCAATAGCGAGATAATTAAACAACTCGTCAGGTCGTCCAGCTCTGTCGGAGCTAATTATATTGAGGCTAATGGAGCTCTCGGTAAAAAAGATTTTGCTATGCGAATTAGAATCTGCCGTAAAGAAGCCAAAGAAAGTAAATTCTGGTTGAATTTAATAACTTTAGATAATCAAGATATGGAAAATCAAAGACAATCTATGATTAAGGAAGCAGAAGAACTTATGAGGATATTTAACGCGATATTGGAAAAAACTCAGACTTAGTTTTTAATTTTCGAATTTTTTGATTTAGTGATTATTTTGAATTTTGTGTTTTGAATTTTGTGTTTATAAATTATGTGGATTGAGATCAGGAAAACTCCCAATTTAATGCTGGCGGAAATGTGGAAGGAATTCTTCGAGGGCGAAGGCATTCCGACCCAGATTATACCGGTGACCGGAGAGGCGCCGGGACGTGAACTGGTGACCTACCGGATACAGGTTCCCAGAGACAAGAAACATCTGATAGAGGAGATACTGAAGACGCTTTGATGCCGCAACTTGTCTGGCTGATATTTTTTCTGCCGTTAATATCATTTGCCGTCATCTCGGTTTTCATCCGGCCGTTCGTCAGGCCGGAAAGCAGAGTCGCCGGATATATCACTATCACAGCCATCGCCGGCTCGCTGGCTTTGTCTGTCTGGGCGCTCCTGACAGTCATGGGGCAGTCAGAGCATATTCTGACCGTACCATCCATCAACTGGCTGTCTATCGACGGGTTCTCTTTCCAGGTGGGCATCCTGATGGACCCCCTGACCGCCATAATGCTGGTTGTTGTCACTTCCGTCAGCCTGATGGTCCAGATTTACTCTCAGGGATACATGCACGGCGATCCAGGCTACCACCGCTATTATGCCTGGATGTCGCTCTTTACTGCCTCCATGCTGGGTCTGGTACTGGCCGACAGCCTGCTGCTGATGTTCGTCTTCTGGGAAATGGTCGGCCTCTGTTCCTATTTATTGATCGGTTTTTGGTTCCAGCGGCCTTCCGCCGCCAACGCCGCCAAGAAGGCTTTTATCGTGACCCGCATCGGCGATTTCGGCTTTCTGGCCGCTATCCTGATACTTTATGCCAATACGGGCACCTTTGATATCGTACAACTCCGGGAAATGGCAGTAGCCGGGACCCTGGCCGGAGCGGTCCTGACCTGGTCGGCCATCGGCATTTTCGCCGGGGCCGCCGGTAAGTCCGCCCAGTTCCCTCTGCACACCTGGCTGCCGGACGCCATGGAAGGTCCCACCCCCGTCAGCGCCCTGATACATGCCGCGACCATGGTGGCTGCCGGCGTCTTCCTGGTGGCCCGCATGCTGCCCCTGTTTGAGCATTCCGGAGCGGCCATGAATACCGTCGCCGTTATCGGAGGCTTCACGGCAATCTTTGCCGCCTCCATGGGACTGGTTGCCGTAGATATCAAAAGGGTCCTGGCTTATTCCACGGTCAGCCAGCTTGGTTATATGATGCTGGGTCTGGCAGCCGGCGGAGTCGCCGTCGGCATATTTCATCTGTTTAACCATGCTTTTTTCAAAGCCCTGCTGTTCCTGGGTTCCGGCAGCGTCAACCATGCTACCGGCACCTTCGATATGAGGGAAATGGGCGGGCTCCGTAAGGCCATGCCCTGGACTTTCGTCCTTTTCGTTATCGGCTCTTTGAGCCTGGCCGGCATCTGGCCGCTGGCCGGATTCTGGAGCAAGGACGAGGTCCTGGCGGCAGCCCTGGAAAACCAGCCGGTGCTTTTTGCTCTGGCTATAATCACGGTGTTTATGACCTCCTTCTACATGTTCCGGGTGGTCTTCCTGACTTTCGGTGGGGAATCCCGGGCTCCG
>JAQULX010000548.1 GCA_028718465.1 Dehalococcoidales bacterium
CGACATAATGTCGCCAGGCGTCATAAAGCCTTCGCATGGCATCACAGGAATTGACCACGACAAGACCGCCCAGAAATTGATAATGCCCTTCAAGTGCTCCGGCCAGGCAAATACGGACATAGGGACAGAAGCTGCGCTCCAGATAAGCATCGGCTGTGGTGATTGCACTGCTTGGCTCAGGGACAATACGATAGGGATAGAGACCTGCTGCAGTCAGCAACTCCTGCGGGGTATACGAGCAGAACCACCCGACCATAGGCTTCTGGCTTTGCGCCGCTGTCTCCTGAGAATGCTCGAAAAGATACTGAATCCGGTCAATACCAGCTAAATATCGGTCACGCAACTTTCTGGACATTTCTTCAAGCTTTAACTAACTTAGCACTATTTTATCTTTACAGTCAATCTTCTTTAAGATGATGGACACGTAATGCCTGCACTATAAAAATAGTTATATCAACCTGAGTTTATAACGAATGTATAAAGCAATCATGGATTACAAGAGCACGGCATGTTATTCAACAATGGCAGATATACTCTCAATGTATGGATTTGTCCTAAGCGCCAAAGAGAAAAGGTAGGGATAACGCCGTTTCAGGTGCTGCAAATAGCTCGTCCATTGTTTAGCTAAAAGAACATAGGCGCGTTGTGCATCGCCGGCTAAATGTGCCAGGTCACTCTCCGGCAATTTCAGAAAGCTTTTCCTGGACATAAGCTCATCCCTTAAATGCACCGTCGCCCAAAGAAGCTCGGTGAAAGACTCATGCTCTATGAGGTCCGGATTCTCTATCTGCCTTAATAATAGATCGCCCTTTTCTTTCAGAAAACTGCATAGCTTTTCGAGTTCCATTAATCCGGGATCGATCGTAAATTCGTGGTGCCGGAGCTTATTATTGAGATGACGGAAGTCAGTATCTCCCCAGTTCTCCTTAACTACGAAATCACCCCTGATTTCACCGATATTGTCATCGTACCGCACGAAGAGACGAAGCAACTGATTGCCCACCTCCGTAAAAAACACGCCGATAATCATGTTAAGCCTTTGCCTTCGCAGCCTGTCCCGTCCCTTTTGCACCAGTACCTGGGTAACATTAGTCACTAGGGTTAAGAAAGCACCTATACCAATTATTATCATGACTATGCCAAACAGCTTGCTTGCCATATTGGTGGGGTATATATCTCCATATCCTACCGTTGAAATCGTGACTACAGTAAAGTAGAGAGCGTCTATAAAAGAAAGTTCCTCAAGTATCGCGAAACCAGCGGTGCCGATAATCAGCACCGCTAGCGGCAGTGAGACCAATAGCATAGAGCGCCTGATACTGTTACGCATGAATCTAATCCCTTTTACCGTCCTATGACGGATATGTGTAATATAACACACCAAGATAGATATGTGTAATTAGGACCGTGGAGCCTACTCATATTAAAAACGTAATTTGTGAAGTGATCGGTTTACCTGTAAAATAGCAGGTATTAATAAATATACCGGGAGGTTAATCATGAGCAAAACTACAGATAATCTGGAATCCGCTTTCGCTGGAGAAAGCCAGGCTAATCGCAAGTACCTTTTCTTCGCCGAAAAAGCTGAAATAGAAGGGCAGAAACGCGTCGCTCGTCTGTTCCGGGCAGCCGCCGATGCCGAGACAGTACACGCTCGAAACCACCTTAACGTGCTGCAGGGAATAAAAACGACCAGGGAAAATCTGCTTGCAGCCATTGGTGGCGAGAACCACGAATTTACCGAGATGTATCCGGACTTTATTAACCAGGCCACTAGCGATGGTGAAGAGCAAGCAGTAGACAGTTTTGACCTGGCCAATAAGGTAGAGGAAATTCATCATGGGCTATACCAGGATGCCCTCAGCCGCCTCGAAAAGGGCGAGACAATGGGACTCAAGCCTTTCTACGTGTGCCAGTACTGTGGTAATACCGTTGAAGGAGAAGCTCCTGAAAAATGCTCGGTCTGCGGAGCACCCAAGAAAATGTTCAAGCTCATAGAATAGATGGGCCTGTTTCATTGATTTAATGACTGGACAAGAAGTAATAATCAGGGATATACCACCCAGAACCATAGCATTCCTGAAATGCGAAGGGCACTGGCGTCAGCTTCCTCAAATGTTGATAAAACTGGACTCATACATAACCCGAAGGTCATTAACGCCGGCCGGGCCAGCTTCAGGAATCTACTATAACACGCCCGGTGATGCAAGTGAGCAAGAACTGCAATGGGAGGTTTTCTACCCCTTAAACATTGAGACTCCGGTATCAACCGGGAGTAAAGGGGACTTCGGTATAAGACGAGTTGCGGAGACAAAGGCGGCAAGTATAGTTCACTATGGTTCGTATCGTAAAACCGGCCCATCCTATGAGCGCCTCTACAATTGGCTAAAGCAAAAAGGATTTGAGGTCTGCGGTCCATCCGAGGAAGTCTATATTTCCATCATCGGAATACCCGTTGAGGAACAAAGGATGGAAATACGCCTACCCGTTAGATCCGTATAATTAGATCCGTATAAGTAGTTTAAATCACAAAAAAGGAAAGGGGGATAGGTTTACCTATCCCCCTTTCCATCCACCCAAACCACCAACCACGCTAGCCGGATTTTTCTCTTGCCTTCCTCTGGCGCTTCTTGTCTTTAACCTCAGGAAGCTGCGCCTTAATCTCGATTCGCCTGGCCTTGGCCTCTTCAGCCCTGGGAATCCTTAGCTCCAGAACACCCTTATCGAAAGTGGCTGTAACCTTATCCCCATTAACATGGACAGGTAGTGACATTGAGCGAATATATTTACCATAGTATCGCTCCCTGACATGGTGGGTAGTATCCTCAGTCACTTCTGCTTTCTTCTCGGCCTTTATGGTAAGCAGGTCACCTTCCAGAGTAACTTCCAG
>JAQULX010000549.1 GCA_028718465.1 Dehalococcoidales bacterium
AAACCAAAACGAATGAAGATTTTAGCAGAACTGCTACAGTTTCTACTACAGTTGATAAAGATTCAGATAATGATGGCATTCCCGATGTCTGGGAAGACATTAACCAATTGGATAAATTCAACAATGACGCTCAAGCGGATCCAGATAACGACACCTTAAACAATCTGTCAGAATATCAGCACAATACCAATCCACAGAAGAGTGATTCTGACGGAGACGGGTATAGCGATACAGAAGAAATCCAGGCTGGCTCAAATCCCAATGATAAAAATAGTATCCCGATAGTGCTTAAGCCGCCAGTCCTTGAAGCTCTTGGCATAAAGCAAACCGGCTCAACCGTGGCCATAACTTTTAAAAACACCGGAGAACAGCCTGCCTATATTTCCAAAATCACCAAAGTGACTGTTCCCTCTGGCATTAAATGCTCGGACGTGCTTCCCATTTATCTTAGTTCTGAAATTCAACCAGGAACGACGGCCATAGCAACATTGCATTTTAATACTATAAACAGAGTAAGACTCGGCTTTAATTTGGAATGGCAAGACAACAAAGGAAATGTGTATAGCAAGTAAAAAGCAACGGTTGGTTCTTTCAATCGAATAGGAGAGACGATGTCTAAGTTTAAACTTGTGTTAGTCAGGAAAGCGTCAGCACTGTTTTTGGCAATACTGTGTTTGTTAGGTTTTGGTTCAGTATTAATGGCTTATGTAACTCCGCCGCCAGAACCAGGTCCCGAACCTACCCATTACTGGGATGTATCCGGCTATTGGATGTTTACCGCCAAAGAATACTATTGCGACAGCGACTGGATGGGGCACAATACCAGGGAATTCATTGGCGATATTAACGGAAACATGAATTTAAACAACGGAGTTTTTGACCTTTTTGATAGGAAATCTCCAGTTTGGGGATATCTGGAGCCCACTACTTACGGGTACCTGAATCACTATACTATTTCCGGTTCTTCATACGAATTGCCTGATTATTCTTTCATGCCATTATCGCTTTTCGGTTATAAGTTAAATCCTTTAGCTTCATCTTTTTACGATTCTAGTATTACTGTTTCCCAGAACCAGATGTCTGGGACTTTTGATTTTCCTCACTATGGATCAAGCAGTCATAATGAATGGGAATGGAGCGCTTTTGGCATGGCCACCTGGACAGAAGCTCCGCCCAGACCATTTACCCCATATATTACCTTAAGCATTGAGCCAAAAGCTTTTATTCCCAAATCCGCCGAAGCAAGTCTTAATCCCAACAAGACGACTATAAAATACAAAGTTCTCAGCACTCTGCCTGACACGGTGCCGGTTACCGTGGAAATTAAAAGCGAGGATGAAATTATCATCACTCTGGTAAGCAATGCTTCTATCTCGACTAATACGGAATATTCGGTTGAGTGGAACGGCAAAGACAGCAATAATAAATACGCGGATGCTTCTAAATCGCCATTTACGGTAAGAGTAACAGCCATAAAAGACGGGCAGACACTGATTATGGAAGACGAGGTAGCCGCCATAGAGATAAAGAAACTTGAATTCTATAGTTCAGACGCTTTTGAAAAAGCTGCCGATTGGGGTGATATAAAGCTTGTTTCCCCGGATGGTACTCCTGATGATCAGCTATATATTGGAGCGGAGATAATTGGCGACGATCCAGAAAAAACAGATGACGAGATCAATATCAAGATTTATCGCTCTAATATAGAGCCGCCTGCTACGGAGCCGCAGGGAACTACCGTTACCTTACAAGAAAAGAAACGCGATAATACCGGGAAGATAGCAATCTGCGGAGTCCAATACCCGGTGTCTTCTTTGGGGATTCCCCAGGGAGAAGACGGAGTAAGAGAATATGCGGCTTGTGATGGGAGTGTTAATTATAATGCAGGAGACCAGGATGGCTTTTGGTTTGACAATCGCATGAAATATAATTTTTCTAATTATGTGAGCCGAGGCTGCGCTCATCGAGCTCTTTCTGAACAAGAAAATATAGAAGATTATTCAGAGACCGATGAGAATGCTCCAGGACATAAGGAATTTGGCAGACCCATAGCCAATAATGAATTTGTAATGTCCGGAGGCGTGGAAAAAGCTGTTATTACAGCCAAAACTATTGATATTACGGGGAATGCCTGGAAAAAGCCGGGGAAAACGGACTTTATGGATCATGTCCTTATTAAGAATCCTGCTGATATTTTTTATTTTTCCGGTCATGGAAATCATATTGACGGAAATATAGGAGATGCAGATAATTTCACGGCAATAGATATTTTCCCAGACGAGGAGACTCTATACGGCGATCCAGATAATCAAACGATTGAACATAGTTGGAATTCTGAATTAGAATGGGTAATATTTGTTTGTTGCAGCGCAGGAGATTATAATGGCCTTTCCGCAGGGAAATATGATAATATTAATAACAAAAGATGGCGAGATTGGCGTCCTGGCCTGCGTTGGGCTAAGGTTTTACTGCAGGATAAAGGAGTCCATGGCATATTAGCTTTTCATGCCATTGCCGGGCCTGGAGAGAATGAAACCAAAGATTTCGTAAATGCATGTGGCATGGGGAAAACAATGATACAGGCCTGGCAAGAAACCTGGGTAAATCCCCCGACGGTTATTTGTAATCCTGCTTATCTTAATGACAAAATATCTTCTTTGCAGGATTCTGACAATAATGATACTCCGATTAACAACTGGTCATGTATGAACCCAGGTTATGACGCGCCTATGTACACTCCTTCGGGAGATGAAGTATATGACGGCAGCGGGAGCAATATCTATAAAGCCACCAGAAATTACGACTTGGATAATAATCCTCCAAGATTTCCGGATATATTGGAAGTTTACAATGGCAGTGAATATGCTGAAAAAGTCTGGCTGACAGGC
>JAQULX010000550.1 GCA_028718465.1 Dehalococcoidales bacterium
GGCCGTTTCCATATGAGTAGCAGGAACACACGATGGCGCCATTAAGAAAAAATCAAGGGGAATCGTACGAGCGCAATCCAGCACAAATTTGATCCCGGCGGTACCGGAGACATTGGCTATTTCATGGAGGTCGGTAACTATAGAAGTTGTGCCATGCGGTACTACAGCGTGAGCGTATTGTGAGGGATGCAACATTGAACTTTCAATGTGAATGTGCCCGTTAATGAAGCCGGGTGACAGATAAGCTCCTTTGAGGTTAATGGTTTCTCCGGCTTTTCCGTAATCACCTATACCGGCGATCAAGCCTTCATATATGGCAACGTCGCCTTCTTCAATCTCACTGGTGAATGTATTGATAATACGCGCGTTTTGCAGGACAAGATCGGCTGATTTATCGCCGCGGGCAACTGCAATCAGATCGGCCAGTTCCATATATTATCTCCGATTGTATAATTGAATATAATCGACAGTATTATTCTATACAGCAGATATCTTTAAGGTAACGGTATTTCTCATCCCAGTCAATACCATAGCCGACGATGAACTTATCGGGTACTGTAAATCCCAGGTAGTCTATCTTTACATCGGTTTTTCGCCTGCTGGGTTTATCCGCCAAAGCGCATAACCTGACTGAAGCGGGCTTTTTTTTCTGCAAGTAGTCGATAAAGTATTTCACCGTCAGGCCGGTATCGATGATATCCTCTATCACGATGATATGGCGGCCCTTTACCGGCTTGGTAAGCCTGGTTAGCATCTTGATTGTACCTGACGATTCCGTTCCGCTGCCATAGCTGGATAACTGCACAAAAGCGACTTCAAGAGGGATATCTAACTTGCGTACGAGGTCAGCCATAAAAACAAATGAGCCCTTAAGTATACCAATCAGGATGGGGTTTTTGTCTTTGTAGTCCCGGCGTATGTCAAGAGCAATTCTGTCTATGGCCCTGTCTATCTCGATGCATTTTATCAGCGGCTTTGGCTCAGTTGGCATGAGAGGATTATAACCGCAGGTCTGAGCGTTGTCCATCATTGGGTTATAGAAAGCTACCGCCGCGTCGTCAGCTTTTTCACGGCCAGGTTCAAACCGTCCAGCGTGAGATCGAACATAGGAAAAAGCTTGGCTATTGCCTGCACTGTGGGATAGTTGCGCATGTAAGACTGTTCCGGATTCAACCAGACGCAGTGCGTGAAGTGGGATTTGAACTGTTTTAACCTCTCTAATCCGGATACTTTCTGATAACCCCGGTAAGTAATGTCTCCAAAACTGTTAATAAGTTCTGATGAAGCCATGCAGGCATCGCCGACAAAGATCACTTTGTAGTCAGGCTCAAGCATTTTAAAGATATGCTCAATCGGTTCCCCTTTGTACTGCTGGATATCGGGATAGAGGAAGTCGTATGGACAATTATGGAAATAGTAGTATTTAAATGATCTAAAGTGATTCAGTGAATTGGCGGCTGAAAAAAGCTGGCTGCAAAGTTCGGCGTAAGGCTCCATGGAACCCCCTGCATCCATGACCAGAAGCAGTTTGACTGTATTCTTGCGGGGGCGTTTCCACATGAGCTCAATTTCACCGGCGTTTTTGCAGGTGGCGTCAATGGTATGGTCAATGTCCAGCTCGTCCTCGGGGCCAATGCGGTTAAACTGACGAAGCTGTTTAAGCGCTATTTTTATCTGACGGACATCCAGTGTAATATCGCTGCGATAATTGCGGAAATATCTCTGGCCGGCGATGAATACGGCGCTGCGCATACCACCGGGGCCTCCCACACGTATCCCCTGCGGATTGTAGCCGGAGTTGCCGAATGGCGATGTACCGCCTGTTCCAATCCAATGGGATCCACCGTCGTGGCGTTCTTTCTGTTCCTGCAACCGTTTTTCAAATTCCCTCAGTAGCTCGTCAATGTCCATTTTCTTAATTGCTGCTATTTGTTCAGGAGTCAACTGCGGCCCGTTTCTGGGATCAGCCAGCCAGTTTAGAAGATCTTCGGTTACCTCCAGAGGGGGCGTAATACCATTGAAGTATTCCTGGAAGGCCACATCATACTGGTCGAAATGGGTTTCACTTTTAACCAGGATGGCACGTGCCAGGTAATAAAAATCGTTGAGATTATTAATGCACCCCTTTGAGAGCGCTTCCATCAAGATCATCCATTCGGTGACGGAAACGGGGATATGGTTGCTCTTTAACGTATAGTAAAACCGCGTAAACATTTATTGCTCTCAGGCTGTTTGGATACTAGTTTCCATATACGTTGAAGCCACGGTTGGGCTGCCGTTTTTTCTCATAGTGGCTAAAAAAGAAATCAAGATCTGTTTCTTTTTTGATCAGTGTGCCCAGAAAGGGTATTGCCCCGTCTTTTATTTTCCCTTCCAATCCGCTGGCCATCAGCGCCTGTATCCAGTCGATCAGTTCACTGGTGGATGGCTTCTTACGGAAGTCATCGATTTTACGCAACGCGTAGAAAGATTCCAGCGCATCCTTCAGCAAAGCGTTCTTTATATCGGGGAAGTGAACCTTGACAATTTCCTCCATCAGCTCCGGCTCGGGGAAATCAATATAGTGGAAGATACAACGTCTCAGGAAAGCATCTGGCAGCTCTTTTTCGTTATTGCTGGTAATGATGACTATGGGGCGTTGGACAGCGGAGATAGTCTCATCAGTTTCAGGAATATAGAAGCTCATTTCGTCAAGCTCATTAAGGAGGTCGTTGGGGAATTCAAGATCAGCTTTGTCGACCTCATCGATCAGCAGTACAACCCTGGTGGGTGCCGTAAAGGCCTGTCCCAGTTTGCCCAGCTTAATATAGTGCTTGATATCTGAAACATCTTTGCCTCCGAAGCGGCTGTCATTGAGCCTTTGTACGGTGTCATAGAT
>JAQULX010000551.1 GCA_028718465.1 Dehalococcoidales bacterium
AAGTGACACGGCACCCGCATTGGTTGCACTGGGCGCTACCATCAAAACTACCAAGCGAGATGTTCCAGCAGAGGAATTTTGGGGTTACGCGATTCCTGGTTCTATGGTATTAGAACAGGACGAAATCGTAACTGAGATAGAAATACCCGAATTCTCCGGCAAGAGTTCGTTCATCAAGTTTGCCGAGAGAAAAGCTATTGACTTCCCCATAGTAAATTGTGCTGCTGCCTTGATGGATGGTAACTTCAGGATATGCCTAAACGCCGTTTATAACAAGCCCTACCGGGCAACGGCGGCTGAGGAAGCTATGGCTGGCAAGGATATTACTGAGGCTAATGCCGAAGCAGCCGGTGAGGCTGCTGTATCTGGAGCCACAGTTTTGCCCGCCAATAAAACCAATCCTGGCAACAAGTGGAAAATACAGATAGCCAAGACCCTTGTCAAGCGGTGCATCTTAGCCTGTAAGTAGAATAAAACACTACAGAAGGAGCTATGCCTGTGCATAGCTCCTTCTGTAGCAAAGGATGTATGAGTAATGGATAATATTAGCGCAATACCTCTTTCATGGGAAGACTCGCTGAAAACACTTAGTGAATATATTAGTTCGAATGACCAAATTAAAATAAAGGAAAACTATATAGAAATAGCAGAAGAAAATAAAGAAGAATTTTATACCTTGTTTAATAAGGTCCGGTCTGATTTCGTTACTTGTGAAACGGGAGAGCTTTTAGACAAGGCAAATTGTATGATAGATCAATACCAGAAATCCAAGGACTATATAAAAAAATCTTATGACATTAAAGACATCGCCATGAGTCAAGAAACCTTGAGGTTTCTTGACTCACCACAGGAAGAACTGAGACGACCATTGTTTGATCTTCTATTTAAATTGATGGCAGGAACAATAACTGTCCTCACCTTCAGAGAAGAGGCAATGAAGGCTATATGGGTTTCATTTTGTGAATTGTACTCAAGTGTTTACGAAGTTTGGCTACTCCTTTCTATGATTAAAACTTCACGGTCTAAGAGAATCTTCACTATTGATAACCTTGTAATAGATGAAAGCCGATTTAGCAAGGCTCGAATGAGCAGAATTGCAATTGGTAATGTAGCATCAGTACCTGAACCCCAAATAGCTAATGAAATTAATTTTTCAAAAGCACCCCTGCTTCAGTTTGTTGTACCAGATATGATAATTGAAACACAGGGGATTTTTTTGGCGATGAAACGAGAATTACCTTGCGCCATAATGATTGCTCAACATCATGATCAAACCAGAGAATGGTTAAAAAGAACACCATCTATGGAGGGAAGATACCAAAACCACGTTTTTATATATATTGGAAACAGCATCGAACAGGTGTCGCTTGTCGCTGATGATTATAGCATCTGTAGACCTGATTGTATCATCATCAACCAATTAGATAGAGAAAGTCTAACCACCTTAAAATGTCAGGAATTAGATAAGTCGTCTCAAAATTTAACTCCGCATTTGGGAACGTATTTCAATTCCATTTTTCAGTCTTCTAACTCAACAAATGTCTTCCCACAAGTTGAAGTTGATGGTGCACGATACGTCAACTTAGGTCTCGATGAATCCAGGATCCAAAACCTTATGCATTCCATGATTCAGACTTGGTTAACTAGAAAAAACAGGAATAATATGGTCACTTTTTCTCGATGAGAGAACGGATTTTATATATACATAATACTAGTTATGCTACGCAATGGCATCATAAACGGCTCAGAATTTATTAATAGTTATTAAGAGAGTGCTATGATTACAGGTCTTGAATTTTCTGTCCCTTACAATAACGACCCCGAGACATTGGAAGAAATATTCAGAATAAATCGGATGAATATTAATAGTGTCAGGGAGGTATACCTTTCCGGCCCTCAGACGTACTCTGGTGCCGGCAGAGAGGTGCCTGAGATGAGCAATAATGAGTTTATAGAGCTAATTGACAGGATCCACGCAGAAGGAATCCAGACAAACCTGATTCTTAACTCCACGTGTGAGGGTGGTGACTGGTACACACCTGAACGAATGGGTGCAACTATGGAATATATTGGTCAAATGCACCATGGGCATGGCTTGGGGACTGTTACTATAGCTAATCCAATCTACATCAAGGAGGTCAGGAGAGAGTTTCCAACTATTAACATCTGTGCCTCTGTCTTAGGCGACATAGACTGTATCGAGAGGGCTGTTATTATCTCTGAAGCTGGAGCAAATGTCATAACCCCAGATATCAATATAAATCGAAATTTAAAGTTGCTCAAACATATTAGAGAGGTTACCGGTACCGAATTAAAATTAATGGTGAACGAGGGTTGTCTTTACAAGTGCCCTTATAGAAAATTCCATTTTAATTATACCTCGCACAGATCACGAGAATTGGGTAAGGTGCACAACGCCCTTTTCCTTGAACATTGCCTTAATGTAACTGAAAAGGACCATTCCCAAATCCTTAAGTCTGGCTGGATAAGGCCGGAAGACACACGCAGATATGAAGAAATAACAAGTTTTTTTAAAATAGTAGATAGAATTCAGCCAAGAAATATGGTAATCAGGTGTGTCAAGGCCTATCTGGAAGAATCTTGGGACGGAGATCTCTTGGATATATTATCAGCCAGCTTGTGCTCATTTGGTTTAAAACATGCTGCTAGCCTTGATAACAAAAGCCTGGATAAATATAAGTTCTTTGAGAAGGTTACCTCTTGTGATCGAAACTGTGGTCAATGCAGCTATTGCGTGGATATTGCTCAGAAGCTAGTCAAGTTGGGAAAGCTTACCAGGGAAAAACTTGAAGATATTGGCCTCAAAGAAGCTGCTGATAAGTTGGAAAAGATGGGAAGATTGGCATAATATCA
>JAQULX010000552.1 GCA_028718465.1 Dehalococcoidales bacterium
AGTGATCGAAACATATATGGCGGATAATCCTGCCTCAATACAGGTCAGAGGAGAAAACGACTTTCACTTTCTTAAGTCGAACAGCGTTGTTGTCCCCACACCATATTTCGCCTCGGATCTCAGGGAATTTGTCGAGGTGCTGCGCAAAATCACTATTGATTCTCTCTATTATCATGTATTCGAATCACGCCTCAGGCTGCAAAAAAGATCAAACGATTTTTCAGTGTGGATGAAGGACTCCTTCGGAGAGAACGACCTAGCTGACAAGATTGATAGTCTGGTGCCTTACACATCTACAATTGAAGCTATGCGGTCGTTTATTATTCAAAATATTGAGAAAAGGATTAAATGAGACAGAATGGGACCAGATGTGATCAGTCAATATAATAGCAAAATTGAAGAATATCAGCCTATCGTAGGCAAAAATGTAATCGACGAGCTAAGACTGCTGGGCAATCACCTGGCAGGCAAGAGAATCCAAAATATAAACTCGACATTTTCGGGGGGCGGTGTAGCCGAAATTCTGGGACGCCTGGTGCCGCTCTTAAACCAGTTGGGGATTGATGCAAGGTGGGATGTTATCCAGGGAGATGATGCCTTCTTTGATGTAACCAAGAAGTTTCACAACGCTCTTCACGGAAGAGAGCAGGACATTGGCGATGATGACTTCGAAATCTTTATCCAGACCAGCCGGAAGAATATCGAGCAAATGCGACTAAACGCGGATATCTATTTCATACATGATCCACAGCCGGTCATGTTGATTTCAAGAAAAACAGAATTACAGGGCAAATGGATATGGCGATGTCACATAGATGTATCGCACCCCAATCAACGGGTGTGGGAGTTCCTTAATCAATATGTATGCAAATACGATGCTGCGGTCTTCTCCGCCCCGGCTTTCTCCCGGACACTGCCCATAAGACAATTCTTGATCTCTCCTTCTATCGATCCCCTGAGCGATAAAAATAAGGAGCTGTCAAAAGCTCAGATTGAAGCTGTGCTAAATAAATACGGCCTCGATGCTGAGAAACCCATGGTAGTGCAAATATCAAGGTTTGATTATCTAAAGGATCCCCTTGGTGTCATAGAAGCGTTCGAGATGGTGAGAAGAGGTTTTGACTGTCAGCTCATCCTGGCAGGCGGCACAGCTACGGACGACCCGGAATGCGCCAAGGTTCTTGGAGAAGTAAGGAACCGTGCAAACGGCAATCCCGATATAAAAATACTGCTTATTCCGCCTGGAAGCGACATTGAAATAAATGCATTACAAAGATCAGCTACAGTCATATTTCAAAAGTCGATAAGAGAGGGATTCGGCCTGACCATAAGCGAAGCATTATGGAAGAGTAAACCGGTCGTGGCGACCGCTGTCGGCGGCATCCCGCTTCAGATAATAAATAAGTTTACCGGGCTGCTTTGCCACAGTGTAGACGGGGCAGCGTATGCGTTAAAACAATTACTGAGCAATCCTGAATTTGCGTCCCAGCTTGGCAAAAACGGCAGAGAACACGTGAAACAGAACTTCTTAATAACACGCCATCTCAAGGAATATCTGCTGCTGTTTGTTGCTTTAAATAATGAATCGGATGTTATCTATCTGTAGCACTCGCTGAACACAATGATAAACGAATTATTCAATACCGATAACAAGATATTAGTTGTGGCTGTAGCAGTCCTGATTGGCGTGCTGGTCTTTTTTCTCAGCATAATTGTACTGAGAAAGCTGGCTCATAGAATTGTGCCAAAGGATCAATACAATCGATTTAAACACCACCCGATAACCTGGTTAATCCAAGTAACCATAGGCCTGATAATCGTAATAACTGAAGCAACTTTTTTTATCAAAAATTCAGAATACGATCTGAACCACCTCTGGCAACCGGTTGTTTCATGGGGCTTGGAGCATGGGATCACACTTCTGCTGGTTGCCCTTGTAGCTTTTATTCTGGGCCAGGTGCTGAATTTTATTATTCCTCCCGCCATGAACAATATCATCACGGTACGCTCTAAAGGCAGAAGTGGAAAAGAGGAAATACGCAAGAGATCTGAAGTATTGAGCAAGTTTCTGACTCGTATTGCAGAATGGACCATTTATCTGATCGCGGTATTCATAATCCTTTCGGAGTCTGGCATAGATATTGCGCCTATGCTCGCCGGCGCCGGCGTAATCGGTATTGCGGTGGGTCTTGGCAGCCAGAAACTTATTGGAGACCTGATCAACGGGGCATTCATCATGCTGGAGGATTACTACAGCGTAGGCGACGTGGTCAAGGTAGCCGGTATGTCAGGCCTGGTGGAGGAGGTGGATATCAGGCGGACGGTCCTGCGTGACCTCGACGGTATAGTACACATCATTCCCAACGGTGAGATCAAAATTGCCAGCAACTTTACCCGCAACTGGTCACGCGTCAATATAAATATACCTGTTTCTTATAATGAAGACCTCGATAAGGTTACTGCGGTGCTGAACAAAGTGGGTCTGCAATTGTCAAAGGATAAGCAATTCAGGGATATGATCATCACGCCTCCGCAGGTACTCAGGGTCGACAACTTCGGGGATTCGGCTATTGAGATAAAGATGCTCGGTGAAACCAAGCCCATCAAACAGTGGGACGTGATGGGCGAACTGAGAAAAAGAATTAAAAAAGCCTTTGATGAAGAGCATATCGAAATTCCGTGGCCGCACACAAAGGTTTACTTCGGGAATACTCCGGATACGGCAGGCAAAACCCCTTCCATTGATAAAACCCTTAAATCCAATTCAAAGCGACGCCGCAGGCAGGACATTCTGCCGCCGCAAGATACAAACGAAGCAGATTGAGGCCTCAAAAAATCTGGTAACAAAGGCATGCA
>JAQULX010000553.1 GCA_028718465.1 Dehalococcoidales bacterium
CAATTTGTGGATGAGTATCTAAAAACCAAGAGGAAACGTGGACGAAAACCAGCAAGAAAAGATTATCCTCCCATTACGTAATGCCTCAATAGTCATCATGAAAGGGATTCACAACCAAGCATGAAAATGGTGTGATATAACGAAGAGAAGGCTGACACAGAAGTCGTTTTTTCTTGGTGCTATGAGCCTGATCAATAGTCAGACCCGGATACCTGTAGGCACCGCCAATTGTCGCTCCCGCAAGGGAAGCACGTAGATCAGATTCTAATTTTTGGGGTATCCACGTCAGCCGCCAATCAAAGGTAGGGAGGTTCTGATGGACATTATACACACACATTGCGCGGGCTTGGATGTACATAAGAAAGTGGTAGTTGCAGCGATCATCGTTCCTGGGAAAGAGGAAGGGCTGTATAAAGAAACACGTTCTTTTGGAACAATGACTGCTGAATTGCTGACACTATCGGATTGGCTGATGAGCCAGGGTGTCACACAAGTAGCCATGGAAAGCACTGGCGAATACTGGAAACCGATCTTTAACATTCTGGAGAACAACTTCGAGGTCATCCTGGTCAACGCTCAGCATATCCGTAAAGTTCCGGGGCGGAAGACCGATGTCAGCGATGCAGAATGGCTCGCCGATCTGTTGCGCCACGGGCTGCTGTCGCCCAGTTTTATTCCGCCTCTTGGGCAACGTGAACTGCGTGAATTGACCCGCTATCGGAGCACTTTCGTCAAGGAAAGAGCCACTTTGGTGAATCGGGTCCAGAAAGTTTTGGAAAGTGCCAATATCAAACTGTCCAGTGTCGCATCCAATGTCATGGGTGTTTCTGGAAGAGCGATCCTGGAAGCGATCATTGCAGGCCAAACGACACCTGAACAGATGGCTGAGCTTTCGAAAGGTCGCCTGCGCGAGAAACGAACTCAATTGACCCAAGCATTAGAGGGGCGAGTGAAAGCTCGCCACCGATTCGTACTCACTGAGTTGTTGTGCCAGATTGGCAGTTTGGATGAGACGATTGCCCGCTTTGATGAGGAGATTGAACGATATTGTCGCCCTTTTGAAGAAGCGGTGGTCTTATTGGATACGATTCCCGGTATCGCCCGCGAGACCGCCGAGATCATTGTTTCGGAGATAGGTACAGACATGAGCCGTTTCCCATCGGCAGCCCATCTGGCTTCTTGGGCAGGGGTCGCTCCAGGAAACAACGAAAGCGCTGGAAAGAAACGCTCGGGGAGAACCACCCAAGGGAATAAACCCCTTGGAGTGGCTTTGAATCAGGCGGCTCATGCTGCCGCTCATACCAGAAATACTTACCTTGCTGCCCAATACCATCGCCTCGCCGGACGCAGAGGAAAGAAACGTGCAATCATGGCGGTAGCCCATTCTATTTTAGTGATTGCTTATCATATGCTCAAAAACCATCTACCCTACGAAGATCTCGGCGCTGACTATTTTGATAAACGCCGCCCTGAGACAACTTCCAAACGATTGGTCCGTCGTTTGGAGCAACTCGGATTCCATGTTTCTCTTCAACCATCGTCTACACTCATTTCGGTGTAACAGAGGCAATTCGTGCTATTGACAATATTTAATTTTGTGTATTATAATATTGTACATACTTATATATATAAGTATGTACAAGTTGGAGAATAATATGAATTTCGATAAAAACGACGCTCAGCCCCTATTCTTGCAACTAGAAAATGCTATACGGCGCAAAATAAATACTGGAGAGTTAATTACAGGCGATCGGATCCCATCAGAGAATGAATTGGCAAAAGAGTTTGAAATTTCAAGAATGACTGTTCGAAGAGCACTTGACCGTTTGGTTATGGAAGGATTAATTATTCGTCGTCAGGGAAAAGGATCATATGTTGGCGAAGGTAAGGTCCCTTATATTCCAAACACAATTTATAGTTTTAGTACTGCCATGCGAGATTTAGGCCATGACATTAAAACTCGCGTCTTGGAAAAAAAGATTATTAAATCCCCCCTGGACGTCGCCCATGAATTGGGAATAGACCGAAACGAACCAGTTGTATTTTTGCAAAGGTTAAGAATCGTAGATCAAATTCCCGCAACGTTTCACACTTCATATCTTCCAACAAAATATTTTTCAAGTATTTTGAATCAGGATTTAACGTCAGAGCCCTTATCAAAAATTATGGAAAGAATTAGCGGTTTGAGGTTGGTAAATTCACATGACACAATTGAAGCCGTTTTGGTGCGCTCGTTTGAAGCAAATATTTTAGGCATTCGAGAGAATCAACCTGTATTCCTTGTTAGAGGTATAGCCTACGGAAGTGACGGTACAGCTCTACGGTCAACAAAAGCTATCTATCGTTCAGATTTATTTCGATTCTCAATTCGTGAAAATGGACATATACCTGAATTGGAGCCGCTTATTTCGGAAAATAACATGCGAATAAGTGACTAATACATAAAATGAAATCTTTATTACTGGTATGCAAGAATTCAATCTCGGGAGGTGTAGATGAATATATCCTAAAATCTTTTTACTATGTAAGCCATCATACTCGTTAAATTAATCTAGGAAGAGGGTTCAAGATGAAAAAGATCGCTGTTATTTGTGGAGCAGGGATTGCCACTAGCACATATATACAATGCAAGATCGAAAACTTATGCAAAGAAAATAATATCTCAGTTCAAATTTCGAAAGGTATGCTCCTTGAAGCAGAACGACTTGTGCAGGGTGCTGATTTCATTGTGGCAACAGTTGAGATTAATAAAAATTACGGCATTCCAGTAATTAATGGTGTTCCTCTTTTAACGGGTATTGGCCAAGATGACACAATAAAAAAAATTCTTGACGAACTTAATAGATA
>JAQULX010000554.1 GCA_028718465.1 Dehalococcoidales bacterium
GCTAAGCTGTTATTTGTATTTCTGAACAATCGATTTCATGATCTCAATCATTTCCCTGGCTTTAAGGCCTTCGGCTTCTCTCTTCCCGATCCATTCTTCCAGGTTGGCATCGTACAGAGTTTGCCAGCGGGCTTGCTCGGAATCATCCAGCTTGTACATCTGCACTCCCTGTTTTTGCAACTCCTGACCGGTTTGTAGATCCAGGTTGGTATAATAGGCTTTGGCTTCCTTTTCGAAATCGGTGGCTGACTCCAGCAATAAGTTCTGGAGGTCTGCAGGCAATTTATCCCATGATTTCTTGCTTATCAAAATGGGCGCCCCTGCCCAGGCAAAGGGCAGGTCCAGGCCGTATTTTTCGACTTCATACAATTTCATGGAAATGATATTTTCCGGAGTCTGAGTCGCCCCATCCAGGATGCCGCGCTCAATGGATGAATAGACGTCGGCTGAGGGCATGGAGATTGGAGTGAGGCCAAACTGCTCGAAAGGCTTCAAAAACATTGGATCGGAGGCCCGGATCTTCATTCCTTTGAGATCCTCGGCCTTTAAGACCTGCTTGTTTTTAAACCATAAATTGGTCTGCCGCGGAATATTAAAGGCGAAGATTTTGTATTTATCTACTCCTCCAAAGTACCCTTTGTCATTCAGTTCATGGTTTACCGCTAGAAGGGCATCTGCGTTTGGAATTCCCAGCATTGGGAGTTGCAGTCCGAGATACATCGCGAATACATTGGGGAATGATCCCACGGGCACTATAGCCATATCGCAGACCCCGTTATTCAACATATCCAGTGTTGTGGCAGCCTTGCCAAGCGATTCACCGGCGTACATGGTGATTTCCAGTCTCCCCTGGGACTTCTCGTGGATTACTTCAATGAGCATGTCCCCTTCTTTGGTTGCCGATGCCGTGGGTGTCCAGGGCGAGGCCAATTTCAGCTTGATCACCTCTGCTGCTTTGGCCGGCGTTGTTGCCGCACTGGAAGCCGCAGCTGGTGAAGCGGAAGTGGCAGCGGGTGGCGCAGAGGTGGTTTGGTCCGAACACGCAAGGAGTGAAGGCACAATTAATACCAGTGCCAAAATATATGCCAGAACGCATGCGAAGAGTTTGTTTTTCATTAAATATCTTCCTCCTTAAAATACCTGGTCCGTATTTTGGGTTACAAAGTCTGGAGCTTTGTATCCTGAAGTGATCTGCAAACTTGATTTGATATATCTCCTATGTAAATAATAATACTCGCTATTGTCAACTCTGATGACAATCGTGTATGATAGACTGGCTGATATTTCTGGATAAGTTCTATCCAGAAATTCGAATTCAAAGGGCTTTTCCCCAGGTCTATTACCATTTTCCTGGTATCCCGATAAGAAGCAATTCAAGGGGTATACCCGGGAGAGGAGATCACTATGATTCGCAACATGATAAAGCGGGATAGAACGGCCCGCCTGTTAAGGTTACAGATGATGCTTTGCCAGAATGCTAATGGATTGGACATAAAGGAGATATCGCGTCTCTGCTCGACCAGCCTGAGCACAGCTTATCGGGATGTTAAGGCCCTGGAAAGCGAGTTGGAGGTGCCCATCTGGGAAGATGGCAATAAAAGGGGAATTGATAAGAGTTATTTTTTGCCGCCGATAAATTTTACTTTAATGGAAGCAATGAACATGTTCCTGGCTGCCCGCATATTGAATGTTTATTTTCATGAATATCATCCCAGTATTTTCTCGGCTTTCCTCCAGTTAAGCTCCAAAGCTCCAACAGATCTGCAAAAGAAAATCAATGAAATATTAAGCACGATGCAAAAATTACCGAGAAATGATAGAAAAGTTAGAAACTTTAATAGGCTTACCCAGGCATGGCTATCCCAGCATTCTGTAACCATCACTTATCAGGATATATATGATGATAGGCCAACAATTCGGACTATTGACCCATATCTTATCGAGCCCGGAATACGTGGAAGGACTATTTACTTTATAGCTTATTGCCACCTGCTTCAATCCGTACATGTCTTTAATATGGACTGTATATTGGGCAATGTGGAAATCAAACCGGACACTTTTGAAATACCGGATGAATTCGATGCCAACCGCTTGCTATTTACAGCCTGGCGGACCTTTGGTCATGAAGAAACTGTAACTGTTAAATTGCATTTTAGTAAGACAATAAGTAGTTATATTGCTCTTACCAGACAGCATCCATCCCAAAAGGTTGAGGAACTGGAAGACGGATCAGTAAATTTAATACTTGTTGTGAGTAATACTCATGATTTTAGATCCTGGATTATGAGCTGGGGTAATGAGGTGGAGGTGCTGGAGCCGAAAAAGTTAAGACAGCAAATTGGGAGGATGGGTAAATTATTGTCCGATATATATTCCAATGAGGACATAGTCGTGCCTCCCCTGGATACTGAAACAAATATTGACAGTAATCAATGGAAAAAATTTACGGAAATGTCCGATGAACAATGGGATCTCATTCTGCCTTTACTTCCACTTCATCCTGAGGTCGGGCGTCCGCGTGCAGATGATAGACGTACAATCAATGGTATTCTCTGGGTACTCAGCAATAAAGCCAGATGGTCAGATTTGCCGGGGAAGTATGGTGCCCCATCAACCTGCCACGTCAGATTCCAGACATGGCAAAAAATGGGCATCTGGCCAAAAATAATGGAAAGAATCAATCATGCCGTATAACCATATCTGGACAATCGGCTGCCAGATGAATAAAGCCGAATCGGAAAGGCTAGCCGGCTACCTGACCCACCTTTGAGAAACTCCGAGGTTTTCTCATCATCCTCAAATAAAGCGAACTTGGCTCCCACCGCAACGCCCATATTGGCA
>JAQULX010000555.1 GCA_028718465.1 Dehalococcoidales bacterium
CAGGGACATCCGGCTGTAAGTAAGGTAAATTGATCGCACTTACTAAATCTGGACTCTTTCTCAATCGTTCCGATGGACAATCCCCTCTGATTGATGCTTTGGGTGTAGGCAGTAACTGATTCTCTCGTAACATTTCGCACATCCTCTATAATCGGCACATCAGGCCAGTGCTTTCTTAGGACTTTCTGGCAGTTTTTATCTATCTCACACATCAGGACAGTTTCAAATCCAGCCCATTCAGCGGCTAAATCTGAGCATCCGATACCACTAAACAAACTTAAATGTGTTAGCATTCTTATCTCCTAAAACGGGTCCTTACTTTTCGGTCCTCTTATTCGTGCCTAATCAGGATCGGAAACCGTCCGGCCTGATCTGGCGATCCGTTGTTTGGTCGGGTATTCTTCGATCTTTATCAGCTTCAAAAATTCGTCTTTATTCTCTGGCCTCAGCACGATCACCCGGAAGCCCGGAAGCCTGCTGAAAGCCATCAGCCATTTTTCCTGATCTGGCGTAAGCTTGCCGTTAGTAGCCTTGACCTCGCATACCAGGCAGTAATCAAAATCAGGATTGACAGCTATGTTGTCCGGAAAGCCTGCTCCATCGCCCTGTACGGCTGTTACCCACACGTTCTTGGTCTGGCCTGCTTTGTTGGTGTAAGTCCGCCCGGTCATGGCCGGCCTGAAGTGAGCGACCTTCCAGCCGTTCTCTCGCAGCTTGTCGATAGACCATGCCTGCAATTCCTTTTCCGTCTCTCCATCGCCTTTCCCGAAGTAGGTGTTCAAGTCAGCCGGGGTATGCCTGTCAAGTTTTCCGGCGTTTTTGTCAGGTTTTGTCAAGTGCTCTCCCTCAATCCCCAGGTCCGGATTGCGCCTCAGTAGCTCTGCCAGTTCCTGGTCGTCAAAACGTGTTGTCATAATTCCCCTTCCCGGGATCCTTTCTCTGATCGCTCTCCTGCCGGCAGGAGCATTTAACGACCTTGCTGTAATCCGGCTTGCCGTCACTCTTAAGCGGATGTATCCAGCCGGCATCAAGGCAGATCAGGCAGTGATAGAGCCGGATTCCGTCCTCTGTGTATTCGGGTCTCATTTCGATTTCACCGCCGCGTATTCCGGGCCGCCTATGATTATGACCTCACCCTCTCTCTTCAGCCGTGATGCAACCCTGAACGGCAGAGATTTCCACGGCAGGTTGGTGGTTACTATCGTCTGGAGTTTGTGCATCACCCGGTAGTCAACCAGTTCGTCAAGGTGCTCCTGCGCCCAGGGCGTGTCATTCTCCGTCCCCAGGTCATCCAGGGCCAGAAGCGGCACGTTGAGAAAGACGTTGTAACGGCTGAAGTAGGACTCATCGCCATTCTTTTTGAAACCGGCACGCAGTTCGTCCAGCAGGTACGGGACATAGGCATATTTAGCCAGCTTGCCCTGTTGGAGCCGGTAGTTGCAGACGGATACCAGAAGATGGGTCTTCCCGTGGTTGGTCGGCCCGGTCAGTGTCAGGAAAGTCGGCTCGTAATCGCCCTTTGCCAGTGCAAGACTGGCCCGGTAAGCCTCTTCTGTTTCCTTCGAGCGCCTGAAGGAAGCGAAGGTCATCCCCTCTGCTTTGGCCGGGAGCTCGCAGTATTTCAACAGCCGCTCTTTTTGTCTCCGCTCGGCCTCCTGCTTAATACAAACGCAGGGCACGGTCACAGAGTAGTCCACCTTGCCGGCCTCACCGATCGGATGCACGAAGCCGGTATCCAGGCAGACCTGGCATTTTTTAACAGCCAGGCGCGCAAACTCAAGCCGTTTTTTTGCCTCTGCCCTCTCTTCTGGCGTCCGGGGTATCTGAGAGAGATCGTGTTCGCTGCCTTCAAGCAATTCCATCATGATATCACCTAAGCCCCTCATAATACTCCTCCATTGAGTATTCTTCAGTCCGCGCAGTCACCCGCTGAGGTTGCGGCCTTATCTTCGGCTGACCGATGCTGGCGGATTTATTTTTTTCGTCTGCGTCCTTTATAAACCATCGGTTCAGCGTCAAATAATGGTCAGTATATTTTTTAAAATCTCGATAAGTTGAGAGTAAATCGATCTTTTTTAAAACTTCCGCTTCTCCGTATTTTTCAATCAGTTTCTGGTATTCATCATCGGCAAGCTTTACATTCTTACCAATCCCATAAAGCTTTTTTGAGTGCGGGGCCAACCGTTGGCCAACCGTTGGCCAACCGTTGGCCAACGGTTCTATAGCCCTAGTATTAGTATTAGTATTAGATATAGTATTAGTAATAGGGGGTTCTAGGGGGGAAGAGATGGACTTTACCGCTTCCTCGAATTCAGGATAATCCTTGATAAATAGCGACCATAGAAAAGTCTGTTTTGAAAGCCTGTATTCCCCCGCTATGGTTTTCTGGATGAGGTCTGGCCTGCCTCCAGCGTTATAAACCCGGAACTTCCGAACATACACGAATTGGTTGGATATATCATAGACAACGTTTTTTAAACGGTTGTCTAACAGTTGGCTAACCGTTGCCACCTTGATTCCTGTCTCATCGGATATAGTCTTAACGGTTATCGGATAAATCCCGCTTTCGGAAGTAGACTGATTAGTGCAAAGATATATAAATAAAAGCTTCCCTTCAGGAGTATAAGCTTGGAAATCAGGGTCTTTCCATGTCGCCTGATAGATTGCCCGGTATTTTGCCATTTGCTACCCTCTTCAAAAACAATGGGGAGTAACCGTCTACCGGCCTCCCCACAACCACCACTATTAGATTAAATGTTCTATATTTATATTTAGTTGCTAACAGTATTATAATACTTTGTTATATAGTTGTCAAACTATTATAATTGTGTTATCAT
>JAQULX010000556.1 GCA_028718465.1 Dehalococcoidales bacterium
GCGAATGGTCAGGCCGCGGCGAAGAACAAGGCGGAGAACGAGCAAATGGTGTTTCAAAACAGCATAAGTCATTAGCAATGCCATTAGAAGATTTCCCACCTGTGCCCAGGGGTACTGCTGGCCTAAAGTAGTGGCGGAAAACCCTGTGAAAATTACCGCTATTCCCACACCGGCAGTCAGGTAAATGAGCTGGTTATGAACAACGGGATTCACCGTGGACCTGAGTTTACTACCTAATACATATATGTCATATCCCAGCAATCCAAATCCATAAATTGTCATGACATAAACCCACGGACCGTAAACGGGAAAGATTACCCCATCTATGCTTATTGATTGGGGAATTAAGAAAATGATCACCATTAATACAATACTAAATCCAAGATAAACCAGTAAATTGTTGATGCTTCTGGTATTTGTATCATAGTAAGTTTGCAGGAAATAATGCATATTGGTTATGCCAAGTAACAGAAAACATAGCACAATCTTGGCTAAGAATATCTTATAATCAATTAAATAATCACTCCTGAATAGGGAACCACCGAAGCTCCAGAGCATCATGGAAACAAGGAAAAGCGCAAAGAATTTCTTCTGGCGTTGCCAAGGCCGGTTAGTGCCAACCACTATAAAGAGCGGGATATATGCCAGGCCTGCAAGCAGGGATATTAAAGATTGTATATTCATATCTTATGTCATTATCTTGGTACATAAATCAGATGTCAAGGAATAACAATGCACTTTGAAGCTGGACTAGTACTAAAGTAACGTTTTGGCTCAGAAATGCGAGCCATTTGGCTCCATGTAAAAGGGGGGGGGCAGCCGATCGGCTGCCCCCCCTTTTACATGGCTAAGAGACTTTAATTTAATTGACTGTTGGTACCCCAACCGGTTGCGTAACTGGTTTTTGATCTGACGGCATTGGAGTTCCGAGAATAGATAACTCTTTATCAGAAGGGTTGATATGACGTGGTTTCAAGTGTGCCAGGTCCGCCCCCTGTGCCTGGCGTACATTTATATAGTGATTGAAAGCTCCTTTTTGCAGACTGGTTACCTTTATTGGCATCGTGTTCAATATGCTTTCGATATCGCCGTACATGAAATCCTCATCCATCCTTTTCAATTCCAGATATATAGCCTTTGCGATTGCTCCCTCATCGAGAGTACATTCATCTTTTAATTCTATAAACAAGTGTAATAATGAAACTGTACCTTCCATTTCTTTACGTGCTGCCCAATCTGTGTAGGGGATGCCCGTATTGCTTATAGCCTGCCAGATCACTTTTTCGTTCAATCTTACAAAGCCGCCGATATCCAGCGTGTCGTCTATCCTGCCATCGAATTCCATCTGTGGGAGCTCGATACCCAGTTTATCGTTACGAAGCGAGGTTATTTTTATTACATCACCTGTGCGATACCTGACCATTGCTCCGCCATGGAAATTGGTAATTACCAGTTCATATTTGCTGCCTGCTTGTACCTCATCCAATAGAACTGAATGCGGTATATATGAATGGTCCAACTGCCATCTTGTGTACTCGGATTCAGGGATGAATTCGAGGAAATTAAGATTGGGCACGAAAATCATATCTCTTTTATCCCAGACTTGCGTTGCAGCTATGCCTGCCTCGGTGCTGACATATATATTTAAAGGGGTCTTGCCCCAGGTAGTCTTTACAAAATCTCTGTAAATATTACAATCAGTGCCTCCTCCTATTATCCCTTTAACATCCCAGAGGTCTTTTGGTAAAAGTGGGCGTTTTGCTATTTTGCTTCTGATAATGCCCCTTAGAGAGCGCACAAGAGCTTTCGGATGAGATAGCAACGCTTTGATATCTATATGCTTCATTTGCTCGTTGATTTTCTCTCCGATAGCAATCAGGGCGACGGAAACGCCAAAATAATAATCAAATCCACCTGAGAGAGCTTGATTAAAGCTCATAGCCAGACGTTCTTCGAAAGACATTTTTTCAGCCAATTCAAGAGTAGGCAGACTGACTCCCTCCACCTCTTCAGTAGCAATATAGGCGAAGGTTCCAGAGGTATAAGGCCGTGGTGCAACAGCATAGATGAATTTTGCGCCTTTATCTAAACCTGAAGCATCGCCACGGCCTTTACAACTTGCGAAAAGAGCACATGCTGCTGATATCGTTCCCAATTCACGGTAGTACCCCGGTGAAATTGGCACCCACTTAATACTTTCCCATTTGAACGGATACTCAGTTGATCTGCCTGAAGTATGCTGCCATAGTATGGGTTTTACCGGAAGAGTATCCTCTCTTCTTTCGCTTAGTTCAGGACAATAATCCTCGTAGGTGGTTAACGGGACTCTTTTCTGAACTCCTCTACATTTTGCGGGATTGTTCCCTTAAATATTTTTCTCCCGAGTGCTGAATTGTTGAGGAGTTCAATTTGTTCAAGTAACAGCCTTTTCTGGATGGACATAAACTGATCAATATTGAGGTCGAGAAAGCCGCAGCACATCTGCCACAACTCATCTTTGCGCCCGGAGCGTAGAAGCTCTTTGACAGTAGGCATAGTACACCTCCGATAATAACGACTGGTTACACTATGGCATGATTAGTGAGCATTTGGAAGGGACTATGTTCTAGAAAATACTTCTATCTGATACGAATACGTAAAAAGACTAATCATCACTTGCTGACTTACTCTGTTTGCGTTTGTACCCTCGATAGAGGAAGTACACCAGCAACCCGATAGCCACCCAACTAAACCCGACTATGCGTCCGATATGGTGAGTGTAAACCACTATCAGCCATGTAATGGCAGTAACTAACCCGCCCAACACTGCCGTAACAGGTATATCTCTTCCTTTC
>JAQULX010000557.1 GCA_028718465.1 Dehalococcoidales bacterium
CTACTCTACCCAACATCCTAAGCAGCCGCCATGAAGGAGGGTTACTGCCGATAGAACTTGCTCATGGAATTGCCTCACTATCAACATATCCTTCTGCCCAGGTCTTAAAGCTTTTTACTGAAATTAAGTCGTCAGGTAGTGCGTAAGGTTATGGTAAAAAACTCAATAAACTCACTTGAACAGCTCTGGGCAGATGCAGAATTTCAGCCCAATGATGAACAAAAGAAAGCGATCCTTTATACTGACGGACCACTTTATCTCCCCGCTGGCCCTGGCTCAGGGAAAACCCGTGTTCTTCTGTGGCGAACGCTTAACTTAATAGTATTTCATGGTATTAAGCCAGAAGAAATATTCCTTTCAACATTTACAGAGAAAGCTGCTTTTCAACTTAGGGAGGGCTTACGAGCCCTGCTTGGTGCGATCACGATAAAAACCAATGTACATTTCGATATCTCAAACATGTATGTCGGCACAGTACATTCATTGTGTCGTCGCATAACCACGGACCGGCGTTTTTCTCCCGAAAGAAAGCGCCGTCGAGCTCCACTTTTAATGGATGAAATTGACCAATATCTTTACCTCTATAAACGTGTTAGATGGGATAATTTGACGGGTTGTGTCGAGCTTGGAGATGACCCCAACGAGTGCATTAATAAATATTTCACCGGAAAAGGATCTAAATCAAAACATAATGCGGTAGCAAATTGTATTGCGCTTTTTAATAGACTCTCAGAAGAACACATCAACCCAGGGGTAGCTCTACGAGCAACCCGAGACCCGGATTTGAAAAACCTTCTTTCTCTTTATAAAGAGTACCTCAAATCGCTAGAAGAGCCTTCTCCTGCTGGTACAGTTGATCTTTCCTTAATTCAACAAAAGGCAGTCGATGTACTAAGGAACTTCCCTGACGCAGGTAAAATCTTCAAACATGTAATTATTGACGAGTATCAGGACACAAATCCAATTCAAGAAGAGTTATTTTTTGAATTAGCTAGGGGATACAAAAATATTTGTGTTGTCGGTGATGACGATCAGGGTCTCTATAGGTTCCGTGGAGCAACCGTAGAGAATTTCGTTCAATTTCCTGAGAGATGCGAGCGAGAATTAGGGGAAAAACCTCACCAAATCCGGCTGGTGAAAAATTATCGTTCGCGCCGGAAAATTGTTTCATTCTACAATGACTTTGTAAAAAGTTGGGATTGGACAAAAAAAGGAGACGGAAAGGGTAAATCCGTTTGGCGTATTGACAAAGAAATTGAGGCAATGAGCAAAGATGAAGGTCCTTCTATTATTGTCAGCACACCTGGTGACAGATGGACTGTCTGTACTGAAATTGCTGGTTTGATACGGAAATTACTTGATGCTGGTACAGTCACAGATCCTAATCAAATTGCTTTCCTGTTCCCCTCTTTGAAATCTGTTACTGTCCAATCGATGAAACAGGCATTAGAAGACCTGAATATTAAAGTGTACGCACCACGTGCTGGCCGATTTCTTCAAGTTCCAGAAGCAGAGGCTATGTTTGGTGTTATGGTGCAAATTCTAGGAAGACCTCCTAGAGGCGCTTTCCCTGGAGCTGATTACAATGATTTTCACGACTGGTTGGATCGAGTAAATTCTCTCGGTAAACAACTTATCAAAACAGATACTCAGCTTAAGCAGTATGTTACAGACCGACAACAAGAAATAAAAAGTGCTCTTGCTGATAACAGCCTATTATCGGATTTTGTGGGGGAGAAAAAATGGGACATACAGTCTGAATACAAAATTGAGACGATGAAGCGCGCACTAGTTGGGGTTTCAGGTCTTTCAGATAGAGCCAGACGCAGCCTTTCTAGCAGCTACTTTGATCGCATCGTTCGACAACGTGTTCAGGATTATCGAAGTGGTCTTTCTGATAAACCTCCTTTCACACTTAATTACGTTATCAGAAGAGCAACCGCTATGGATTGGAGTCTACTTGACCTATTTTATAGGATTTGTGGCTTTCAACCATTCAAATCTATGTTCGATTTAGCTGAAAATGGTCAGGACGAAGGACCTATTGCCAACCTTGGTCTCATATCTCAATATCTTGAGCGCTTCATTGAACAATATACTCCTATGATTACCGCGGATATTTTAACCGATGACCGTCTTCAAAATCTCTTTTTCGGCTCATATCTCTTTGCGCTTTTCCGTCGTGGTGAATCTGAATATGAGGATGCCGAGGACCCGTTCCCGAGAGGTCGTGTTCCTTTTATCACCATTCACCAGGCTAAAGGACTCGAGTTTCCAATCGTAGTTCTCGGAAATGCGATTTGGCGAGATCACGGTGTTCGTCGGATTGAAGAGATTGTAAGGCCCCTTGCACAAAGAGAGGGAGAGCCACTGAATCGTATGGATGGCTTTGATTCAATGCGTATGTTCTACGTTGCACTTTCAAGAGCCAAAGATCTTCTCGTTGTTGCTGACTATCGAGGCCGCGGCTATCCACACAAGGAGCCATTTGCCTCAATGCTTGATAACTCGTTACCACGATTACCCAAGTTTAAGGTCAATACTGTACCGGAGATAAAATCTGTAGATCGAGATTTGCCTAAAAACTATTCTTATACTTCAGATTATCTTTTCTATCTGAAATGTCCGCGTCAGTACATGATTTTTAGAAAATATGGGTTTGTCGAATCTCGTTCAGGTACCATGTTCTTTGGTAGCCTTGTACATGAAACACTAGCAGATTTACACGAATACCTTATTGCCGAGAGGCAGAGAGTATGACAGAACAAGATACTACCGAACAATTTATACGTGATGCCTTCGAGCAGAATTTTGAGGATATCCGCCGG
>JAQULX010000558.1 GCA_028718465.1 Dehalococcoidales bacterium
GATGAGTTTTCTATGAATTTGTATGATTAACTCACTCATCTACTCTTGAGCAGCATTCTTGGTTCTTTTACCGGTCTTCAAGTTCATCTTTTTACCTTGAAATCGCACCCGGCAGGTACCGTAAGGCCATAGTACTCACAGATCTTCAGCTGCTTGCCGACAAACGGCGTGATGATCTTTGTCTTTCCCTTGTGCCCGATGCACCGAATGTTCTTCATCTCGTCGATGAGGATCTCGAACTGGTCTTTCAACACCAGTCGTTTCCACACATGCTTACTATGGGCGTACACGAACAATCCGATACAATGGATGAAAAGCCTCTCTTTTTTCCCTGCTCGGATTGCACTTAACCAGCATCGCCTGTTTCTTGGCGGCCACCCCGCATAGCTCCACGACGTGGGTGGTGCGCCCAGAGGCTACTACGCGCGTATCGCTGCGGCAAAAATGGAGCAGGAGATTAGGGGCTCTGATCACCTTTAGTTCGGCAAGATAGCATTGTAGGGATGAGGAACCATCCAGCGAACTGTGGTTATACAGGTCAACCCACTTCTCGAACCTGCTGTTCAGCTCTTCCAACGAGAGCCTTCCTCTGAGCAGGATGCTCAAGAATTGTTGGCGTACAGTTCTGTTTTAACACTCCATGGTATTCTTCATATGTCATACTTTACATAGTAGAGGAAAGATGAACTGATGCCATCGGTCCTTCTCGTAGATAACGCGTGTGTTTGGCACGAAGATCTTCTCATCTTTGAGGACTTTCCAATCTACGATACCTGATAGCTGTTTTTTTCTTCTGGTTATACGCTTTGTTGGATGAGGCGTACCTCCTGCTGCCGTTATGTCGTTCATGAAGATCGATCTTTTTGTCGTTGCGTCTGGGTCTTGGTACAATTTCAGAAGCGTTATATATAAAAGAGTACTGAACAGAACCTTCACGTTAATCCTATAGATTTGAACTCTCCCGAAGGCCTCTTTGATGTAATAGAAACCGAAATGAGCTTTGGTAATAAAAAAAGCACTTATAAGAATGGACCTTTTCATCACACAATCATTGTAGAGAAAGTATCAGATCCCACCAAAAAGATGTTGAATCGGTCCGTGCTATCGTAGCAAGATTAAGTGCCATAGTTGAGAAATCAAAAAAGAATCCCAAATAGATTCACGCCTGAATCCCCTGCCACCATCCCTAGCGCATCAGCATCCTACCGAATGAAACAATCTTTTCGTATGGTATAGGATATTGCCTGATACCAACTTTTCCAGATATGGAATAAGCATCTAAAAATTCGATTTGATCTCCAATGAATCTATGGAAAATAGCAACGTGAGTTACCTCTCCGTTATCTCCCATAAAAATCAAATCCCCTGGCAGTGGTATTGCTAGTTCAATTGTGTACGTATCATGTAATACTTTGGTTATCGTATCATCAAACAGTAGGCTATACCCAAAAGTATCACAGGCTTCCTTATAGATGTTGATCACCAAACCAGAACAATCGACAACCCCGTTTTTCTCATACCAGAAATCTTGCCCACCCCATTCGTAATCCATTCCAATATACTTAAAAGAGATCTCATATGCAGATGTTCTTACATCATCTGATACAGGAAAGTTCATGGTTGTATCGCAGGAGATCAGAATACTACTTATAAGTATCAATATAGGCGCGATACTCTTTATATGCATCTGGAATCTCCTTCATTCATAAGCGCTGCATTAGCCTGATTAAGTAGTTTGAATTCATCATCACGATGTCCAGATTTACTGTTTTTAACCTTTAGCCTTTTTCTCCTTACCTCACTATGTTCGTCCGTCATAGCCTCTGGGTCAAGTTTTATTTCTTTTTCATCCATAAGAACGAATTGATCCACAGGATCACCTTTGACTAGTTACTGAGTAAAGAAGAGTCATGCTCCGAAGCTTCTTTATCACTAATCGATACCCAGTCACATATTTCTTTCCCAATCTACAAATGACAGATCATGCATATTTCATAGTAAGGCCCCTAATTGGTTAATTACTATTCGCTTGTAGTTTCCGAAAGGCTGCACATTTGTATTAAACTGAATTTTATTATCAAACCCAATTGTATAAATAATAAAAACATAATTCTGGAGTATTCGATGTCGGAGAAGCAGCCTACGAGGTACCCTTAGGCCGTAACCAGACACAATTAAACGGCTCGAAGACCCCGTTATTTTGCTATCACTATTCAGTTTCTATTACTGCTAATATTGCCAGTATTTGAGACCTTGACGCTGATGCCGAACTTGATTGGAGAAACAAGCTGGCAAAACGAATAGGTGGGGGATTTTCTTTCTCCGTGTTTATTGTCAAACAAATTTCCAAGTATTGCCTATTGGAAATCTAATCCATTGTCGAAACGTCAATTCATTGGAATTTCTGACGCCACTTTTTGGATTTCCTCACGCAATCATCCGGAATCCCTCCTGCCACTTTCGGCCTAGTTTGCACGATTCCCTCATCAGGGAGTGCTCGAGACACCAATCACGGTCACCCGGAACAGCAACTGGGCGCTCTCGCGGTCGATGGGGATATAGCACAGTACATCCAGACAGAGCAAATCGATGTGCGAGAGCTCAGTGAACACTTACTCAGCGACCCATCGTACTTGGCCTCGGACAACCGTGAAATCAACTGGCCCACCGTGGTAATCTTCTCAGTCGCAGTACAGGTTTTAGCAATTCCTGTCGTCGTGATCACAAATAGGATGAGACACCGCGACTCATGCGAACGAATAGATACATTGACTAGGAAATAGTTCTATCAGCACTTGCTGAAAGATACCATACGATAAAGCATT
>JAQULX010000559.1 GCA_028718465.1 Dehalococcoidales bacterium
CTTGAACTGACATCTACCGGGCATTCGGCAGCCCCTGTTATAGTGCCTTTACCCGGCCGCAACAGTCCATTCAGTCCGGTCCAGTAGGGCAGCCGTTCTAATTCACATCCATAGACTACCGCTGGAGATCGAGGGTTGGTATTATCCTGAGGCTGTGTCTCTCTTGTCAAATGCCGGCAGCCGATACATTTAAGTTTGCTCATTCTTTACCTCACTTTTTGCACAGGCAGAACAAAGGTCTTCTTCAACCCAGTAGCAGGGATCGTTGTTTTCATCAAAACAGGGATCGAACTCTGAACAGCCACATACTCGGCAGTAGGGTGAGCCTCTCATTTCCTCTTTTTGACAATCAGCGCAGATGAAGAAAGACCGGTTTGGAAATTCTTTCTTCATCCACCCATCCGGAAGAGATCCATCTTCCTTCGCTTCCTCGATCATTCCGCATGAATGGCAGCCGTATCCGGTCGGCTCAGCTCCGGGAAGAGGGGTAATATCATCTACCCAGATTTCGTATTTCCCGGGGGCAATTGTTTTCCGTGCCCCTATTTTGAGATGGATAATGTTACCTTCTTCAAGCTCTGTATGTTTTGAGTTAAATCTTAAACTAATCATTTCTTCAAATACTCTCCTAAGTTAAAACCAAAGCCTATCGCCCAGATTAATAATCCTAGAATAAGGGGTACCAGTGCCCATACTCCGAAAAACATGCTCGTTATACAAGCTCCCGAGGCCAGTATTAGACAGGTGATATAGCAAACAAACGGAATGTTCTTCGTTGTCATTTCTTCCTCCTTGGTCTCAATTCCTCGGACCATATCTTTAATAGTGGGTGTCCCGCAAAGATACACTTATCCAGCCAGAAGGGGTCTTTATACATCGCCTCGAAGTGGGAATAGTGGCCAGCCATCCCGGAAGACATGAAAGACCTTCCTTTTTCTACCTTGCTCCAGCCAACATAATCGGCCCATACTGACTGAGGCAATGGGTCCTTTCCTCCGGGGTCCTTGCACTTAGGAACGAAATGCTCTGCCAGAGTGGTTAGTCCGCGCCTGAGAGAATGCCAGCTCATCCCCTGGGACTTGAAAGCCTTGGGCAGTTCCAGACCGGCCTTGCCGGCGATCCGCTGGAACATATAGGTTAAAGCCCTGGCAGTGTGTTTTTTGGGATGGTAGGCCAGGATGACCGGTTTCAGTACCGGCGGGATCAGGTGCTTGATGGAGCGGCCCCCCTTCACACCCGGGATAACTATTTCATTCTCGCTGATGTTTCGGGTATTGATCTGGCAAAGGGCTTCACGCCGGCAGCCGAAGATGGTGGAGATGGCCAGGTAAAACCGTTCTGCTTCGGTGTATTTGCTCTGGGCCCGAATCAGCAATTCCATCTGCTGGAGTGTCATAACCGGGGTAACTGATTCATAATCCGGAGGAGCAGCCGGAATATCCTCTTTCTCAAACTTCCACTTGAAGAACTCGCAGACCTGGTTCAGCTTTTTAAGACGAGACATTTTACCCTTCAGGGTCACTTCCGCCTGTCCCTGGTTTCTGAGATAAGCAATATAGTTGCTCACATCGTCCGCGTTAATACCCTCAGCTTTTCCTGTCCATTCCAGGAAGTCCCGTGCAATACCCATGTATACTTCAACGGTGTGTGACTTCCGGGGCCGGCTGCCGGTGAGACGGGCCTTAAATTGCTTGAGGTAAATCTCGATCATCTGCTGAGTTTCTTTGTTCCTGTCAATGGGTTTTGGCACTGGATACCTCCCTAACATTGAAGTGGGCCGGCTGCAGCGGGAACTTGAGTTTGTGTTCCTGGATAAATTGATTGCGTTTATTCATCCACTGGATAAGCCGACATTCCGGTTCATGGAGTGGCTGAGGATCTTTGTAAGCTCCGCAGCTGCAACCAGGGCAGAAGAATATTTCCCGGGGTACTAAACCGCACTGGCAATGGGAAGAAGTGAAGCTGTTAAAATGATGCTCTTTATAATCACCGCACATTTGAATTGCTTTCATCTGGTTTTTAGTTCCCCGGCCTGCACCTGGAGCTTTAACCCCAATGCGATGCCGTACAGGAAGGAGTCTGAAGCCACCTTTTGTATAGGGGCTTTATTTTTTACCGCATCCTGGATAATCTGCGGACAGGCCCAGCTGCAGAGAGCGTCGATCTTGCTTTTCTCAGTATCGGTCAAAGTCCCCAGCAATTCCACACCCTGCTGCTGACACTGTATGATGGCCTTAAGTTCGATTGCCATCGGGGTCCCTCCGGTTGAGATATTTGTAACACCTGTCACAGAGCAGCTTGTTATTGCAATAAGCTCTATCCAGAGGGCAGATATTGAAGGGGAGCTCCGGCTGAGAAACTGCATCATTAATATACTTGCTGGAAACCTTTACCTCTTCCGGCCATTTCTCGTTCAGGATCTCCATTAGCTGCTGGACTAATTTTTGGCTCATATACCACCTCCGAAAACGTTCCCCTTTTCTTAACAGTACTTGATTACTGTTTAGTTGATATCTTCAAATATCTCAGGAAGTTTATTTTTCAATTCCTCCAGGAGAGGCAACATTAAAGCTCTCATTTGCGGGTGAGCTGTCGGCGCGGCCCGGAGTTGGAGAATATGCCGCCACTCCCGAAGGTTAGCAGTACAGACGATTTCAGTTTTGAGGGAATTCGGGAGTACGGATCTGGCTTCCTGGGGTGAAGCGCCTTGTTTAACTAACCAATTGTAGCTAGATTCAGCGAATTTCATTGCCTCAAACCATCTTAAATATATGTAGTCGTTATCTTTCCAGAAAACCGGTTTAATAAATTGCATATCCTTACC
>JAQULX010000560.1 GCA_028718465.1 Dehalococcoidales bacterium
GGGTAAAAGCTGCCGTATTAAGACAAAGCCATCTGGCCGACCGGACCTACGAGTTCGTTTTACAGGCCTTGAGCCTGAGATATTCTCCCGATGAATTAGAGTCCGAGTTCAATATCCAGCTTGAAAAGAGAACGCCTTCTCAGAGTCAGATCATACCGGCCGTTAAATTACATAACAATACCAAAAAGAGGACTATCAATATCATCGGCAGCAACGATCTGGCGCTGGACCTTCTGGTCAGCCGCTTTAAATACAAGCATTCCGAGTTGTTGTTCCATACTGTCCCGGTCGGCAGCACCGGCGGTCTGCTGGCCATTCTGGAAGGTAAAGCTGACATAGCAGGCACTCATCTTCTCGATGAGAATACCGGCCAGTACAACTATCCTTTCATCAAGCATACTATCCATGGCATGGAAGTGGTCGTGGTGCACCTGGTAGACCGTATCCAGGGGCTCATTATAGCCAAAGGGAATCCAAAATACATAAAAGGACTGGGCGATCTACGGCGGCCTGACATAGTATTCGTAAACCGTCAAAAAGGATCAGGGACCCGGGTCCTGACCGATTACAAGTTGAGGGAAGTGGGGATAGAGCCGGGTGAAGTGCGGGGATATAATCTTGAGATGAGCACGCATCTCGAGGTGGCGATGAGCGTTGCCGGAGGGAAAGCGGATGCGGGAATCGGTATTCAATCTGCGGCCAATTCATGCGATCTGGAGTTTATCCCCATTGCAAAAGAAAAGTTCGACCTGGTCATTCCTCTGGGCAACTATCAGACCCCGGTATTCCTGGACATGGTGGCAATGATTCGCAGTGAGGAATACAAAAGAAGCGTCAGCGAGATGGGCGGCTATGATACCGCCCGGACCGGTGAGGTTGAGTTTGTAAATAGTATCAGATAAACCTGCACCCCGGAATTTCCTGTTTCCCGGTAGAATCCGGGGTGCGGTACTTGCTTTGAACAGTCTATCTACTGAGCGCTTCCAGACTTTTTTTCACCCTGTCAGGGGTCGCCGGCAGGTCGAAAATGCGTACCCTGCAGGCATTATAGATAGCGTTGGTCACGGCTGGAGCAGTAGAAATCATCGTCATTTCCCCGATTCCGGTCGCGCCAAGCGTCCCGTTCGCCCTGGGCGTTTCACGGAAAATCAGCTCCATTTCCGGCATGTTCTCGATAGTGGGGAATTTAAAGGTGATCCAATCTTTCGTTTCACCGGGGATATAGATCTCTCGAAGAGCAAAACCGATTCCCTGGTCCATGCCGCCCTCAAGTTGTCCTTCAACAGCCTGGGGATTGATAATCGGGCCGAGATCGGTAGCCGAAGTCATCTTGATGACTTTAACTTCCCCGGTTTCCGTATTGACCTCCACTTCCGCCATTTGAATATTATGTACGTGCGACTCGTAAGTATCACCCTGGCCGGTTTTGGGATCGAGCTGGCCGCTTCCCTTTATCTTCTTGATGCCTTCATAGCGGAGGGGTTTTCCGGCGGCTTTCAAACCGGCACAGGTACGGGACCCCGCCTCCTCCATGGCTTTATTAATTTTTTCCAGGGCGTTGACCAGAGCTCCGCCTCCCATGTAGGTCATCCGGCTACCGGCTGCCGGTCCCATACCAACAGTATTTTCGGTATCCCGAGTCTTTAACCTTACTTTCTCCATCGGTATCCCCAGCATATGGGAAGAAATCTGGGTCAACATGGAATCATTACCCTCTCCCGGGTCGGCAATCGCGGCGTAGATAGTGATGCCGTCATCAGGATCGATCTCGACATACAACTGCCCCATATCTCCGGCACTGCCGACGCCGAATCCGTGCGCTCCCAGCCCAACGCCGCGTTTGATCGGACCACCTATGCTGTTAAACTCGGCAGCATCCTTTTTCGCCCTTTCCCAATAGGGCTTGATGGCATCACAAATTCCGGTGAATTCCCATTGATCCACCGGCGTTCCGGTAGCTTGAGTCTGGCCCGGTTTAAGGGAATTCATCCTGCGGAATTCCAGCGAGTCGATATTGAGTTTTTCCGCCAGCATATCCATAGCGGATTCCAAAGCGAAATTAGACTGCGGCGGTCCAGCGCCGCGGGCGGCCGCGCCGGGCGGATTGTTAGTATAAATCAGTTTGGCTGAAGCATAAGCATTGGGGATATGATAGGCGCTGGAAAACATATGCAGAACGCGCTCTATTGTCCCCGGCCCGATATTGTAGTAAGCACCTTTATTGACCAGCATTTCGTTAGAGTAAGCCGTCAAATGACCGTCTTTATCTGCTCCCATTTTTATGGACATATCAAAGGGATGACGTTTGGAGCTTAACAGCATGGATTCCCAGAGTGTGGGAATATAGCGGACAGGACGCCGAAAATGTAAAGCGGCGGCGGCAGCGAGGCCTTCGGTAATAATCGTGGACTTAATGCCGAATTGACCTCCGACATAAGCTTCCTTGTACCGTACATTATTCCATCCCAGTGCTTCGGCAATCTGGGCGGCGGTGGGATGAATATTGATGCTCCGGCCGATAACTACGAGCTGAGCGTTGTCCCCTTCACCTTCCATGAAGGCGATGCTCACTTCCGGCTCCAGAGGAGCTTGATGGTTCGTCTGCGTGGAGAATTCGGCTTCGATTACATAAGATGATTCGGCCAGGGCTTTATCAACATCGCCTTTAATCAGCGGATAAGTCTGGATTAAATTGGAAGTGTGCTGGTGGATCTGATACGCCCCGGGAGCAATTGCCTCTCTTGAGGTTAAAGCCACCGGCAGGGGTTCAAGTTCGATTCTTACTGCTGCCGCGGCAGCCCTTGCCTGCTCCCTTGTTTCGGCA
>JAQULX010000561.1 GCA_028718465.1 Dehalococcoidales bacterium
CGATGAATCCGCTCGGAGCGATAGCTTTAATCAGGTCTATAAAGCACTTATTGAAGCAGGGCATCCCCGCCGGAGCAGGCATCGGTCCCTCTGTCACCGGGGCTGGTTCTGGCTCGAATGGCGGCGGACCAGCCGCTTCCACTTCCTGGGGTTTCGGCTTTTTAACCGATAGCGGTTTCTTAACAGTCGGTTTTTCAGCCTCTACCGGCTTCATCGTCGCCTGGAACTCTTTGAGCTTTTTCTCAATCTCATTGATGTCCATAAGGACACCTCACTCTGACTATATGTTAAGAGGGAGCGAGGATTTTGTCAACCTATCTATGTTTTTCGTAATTCGGACATGGATTAGGTATCGGCTTACCAGTTATTGAAAGCTCTTCGTGCATAGCACAAAAAATATGATAGCAATTATAACACTGATACTCTGCACTGGCGTTCCCCTCAGTTATTCTTTGAAAAGACTGTACTGATTTTATATCATTAACTCCCAAAACATACATCGGTTTTTTCACTTCACCGCGTTGTATCGAGTCACCAACCTTATAGAGTTTTGCCTCTTTCAAATAATCAAGTCTATATTCCCAGCCCAATATCCAAAGAGTTCTCTTCTCTGTATGCCAACAACAAAATATATAAGCCTTAATCGGCTTACTAATCTGTGCGTGTTTTACATGTACCCTGTCCGGTATAGAAATATGATGTATTCGTGCTGTTTTAACATCAACCCAACCAAAACCAATTATATTGTAGTCGAAAGAGTCTCCCCTATTTTCAAATATTGGACTCTCCTCATATAATATTCCCCACTTTTTTAATTGCTGTCCTACTGCCCAATGCCCCCTAGCTCCAGCTACATTTTGTTCTCCCCAAACATCAACAAGTATCTCCTCTGAACGTGGTTTCTTCTCCTCCCAGATTTTGTTTATTTTACCTGCATATTCCTGTGAATAACCTTCCATCTCCGGGCAATCCAGGTATTTTATCCAGCTTTCCTCAGTGCCCATATTATTTCTCCGGTTCCGGCTCGGTACACCGAATACAAACCCCATCGATATATAAGTGCCCGTAGACAGAGCACGTCTGCACCTGTTTGCCCTCATATTCCATTACGCAGGGGGATTTCCCGAGCTGGTTCTTCCGGGGGACTGGGAGCGGCAGCCCGTCCTGCACCGCCTTTTTAATATCCCTTAGAAATACCCCGCCGTGGACAGATGGCTGATTTAGCTCGTTTTCCATCTCGATGAACCGGTCGTACCAGGTCGGGAACTTCGCCAGCACTTTTGCGTAGATGTCCGGTCCGTAAAACGGGCACCAGGAACACCCGGACACCCCGAAATCCCGGTACTGGTTTACCAAAGTGGGCAGGTGTCTCTTTTCGATATAATCGAGCACGTCCTGATTCGTGAAATTCAGTATCGGATAGACCTCAAACGAGCCTTTGAACTCATCGTCCGGTCGCATAAAGGTTTCCGCGTAAGCCCGGTAGATGGTCTTCCGCCGGTCTGACTCGAACCGCCGGATACCCTCGAGCCGGTAGTACGTCCCTTTCCCCAGCTTCTGGTTAATCATCTTCTTCTGCGGGCGGAGCTTCAGGTCACGGCAGCACCAGAGCCGCTTCCCGCCGCCGTTAAAGACTCCCAGATTGGGGAAGGACTGGAATTGCCGAATTCGCTTAAAGATATGCCCCTTATGATATGCCGGATTGGATACCAGCAGCGGCAGACCCTGGTCTTTGCAGAACTGCCGGACGAAAGTCACCACACCCGGAAGCTCGGTCCCGGTAGCCATTAAGCAGCAAAAAAAGCGGTCTTTAGGGATTCCCACCTCTTGTACTAGACCCACCAGTGTCATGGAATCATTACCCCCACTAAACTGAATTATCAATGGCTTAGTCGATTTTTCTGCTACTTCACGAATTACTTTTTTTGCCTCGTTTACCCTCTGTCTAAAAAATGTTTTTTGAACTCCCGGAAGAGATAATTGTGTATTCATAAATCAACCTCTAATTTTAACTGGAGCTGCTTATTGATTTCTTTAATGTGCCACAACAACAGACGATTTGTTTTTTCTAACTCTTTCACTTTTAACTCAAGAGCATCCAATCTAGTAACCGATACAATCGTTGTTAAATGCTCCGCTTGGCAGGAAAATACTTGCAGGTTTTCTGGTCGGTTATCGTCTTTAATTCCGTTTATATGATGGACCTTCTCAGAAGGAAGTAGATAACGACCTAATTTCTCTTCCATAACAAGGCGGTGTTCATATACGTAACCATTTTTCCCAGCATAAGGGTGACCAGGACAACGTATTTGAATATAACCCCGTATATGTCGTTTCCCCCCACGCCACCAGGGACTATCAGCCCCTTTCTTCGGCTTATTATACCGATTTCCTCTTAATACCTCACCCCGAGTTCTTGTTTTAATACCCAATCTTCGCAATACTTTATATACTACTGCACCATCACATCCTTTAATTTTGCCTATCTGAGTGCTATCGAGCTTCTGGTTAATATAAAGTTCTTCCAAGTCAGACCAATCAATGATTCTGGTCATTTTTTCTTCCCCTCACAAAACGCACACTTACATAATTTATTAAGAGGCAGGTGTTTCACTTTATAAGCCGTCATCTGCTCTTTGAGTTTATTCTCTTCGATAGCCGCCTGTGCCTTCAACTTTATATCAGAGTAAAAACCGCTATTTATCTGCTCTTTTACAATTTCATACTGATGATATAGGAACCGGTACCGCTTCAACTCTTCCTCTAATTCCACCAGTTCCAGTGCTAATTGTTGCAGAGCTATATACTCGGTCTTCGCCTGG
>JAQULX010000562.1 GCA_028718465.1 Dehalococcoidales bacterium
CTCACCTTTTTCGAGTCCCTTCGTCGCCTTAGAGGAAAGGAAGTGAGGATTCTCCAGGGTGACAGCCATGGTAGAGATGCAGCGGAGCGCGACGGGGTGAGGTATATCAAGGCAGGAGGACATGTCATAGTGCTGTTAATATGCTATACAAGCATACCAGCTATCAGGGCACTGCGGACACAGCCGGATTAACACATACGGACAGGATGGAATCGGGCGATAACGGCAACAGATGCTGAAATAGAAGGATGACGCGCCGGTGCTTCCCGTCCGGCTACCATTCCTTTACCAATTCACACAGCACTCTGGAGGTGACCTCAACACGGTCCGCCCAGGTCTGCGCCATTTCTTCCACCGCAGCTTTGAGCTCAGGGCTCTGCGAGAAATCCTCCATCTCCTTTTGATTCGCAAACCTGTACATGGCAATATAAGGAGATTGGTCCAGCGGTACATTGACAGCTTTATAGCGGACTACCCCCTGCACCTTACCGGACTTCAGGATCATAGGGATATGGACTTCATTGTACCAAGAATTGAACCTGGACTCATCTTCAGGACGGCATCGGGTATAAACCATCAGGGTCACCATGCAACTGGACATTTTATTTCCTCCCTGGAAGCTTCAGTATTGTTCAGTCCATTATACAGTGCGAAAAGCACCCGTTCAATGGTCTGTCAGCGTCCATAACAAATGAGATGTCTAAAGCATGTCCGGCCCGGAATCCCCATAAGACCACTCTACTACAGCAATTAGAGTGCGGGACAGGGCAGTTCTCGAAGCTGATTAATACACAGTGTATGTAAAAGTGTTTGACTATCACGTATCGGTATTGTATGATTATCTTTATTCAATAAGAGCCAATTCGTTAATATTTGTTTCTCAATGCAATATATACAGGTATAAATTCCGTATCAAATATCTTGAAAGTACTCAAGGAGGAAAGCCATGGCAAACGGGTTTATGGGGAAAATATTGTGGGTTGACCTTTCCGCCGGCATCATTAAGGAAGAATCCCTTGATGAGAAGCTCTGCCGAGACTACATCGGCGGTTACGGTCTGGGCGCCAGGATCATCTTCGAAAGACAGAGAGCCGGAGTGGACCCGCTGGGACCGGAAAATACCCTAGGGTTTATGACCGGAGTGCTTTCGGGCACTCAGGCTCTGGCAGCCTCCCGGTATGCGGTAGTGGGGAAATCCCCACTGACGGGCACCTGGGGCGATGCTAACTCCGGCGGTGATTTCGGGCCTAATCTGAAATTCTCCGGCTTTGATGCTGTATTTTTTACCGGCATATCCCCTGGACCCGTCTATCTTTTAATAGATAGCGGCAAAGCCGAAATCCGGGATGCTTCCCATCTATGGGGAAAGGACTCCTGGGATACCGAAGATATGATTCGGGCTGAGCTTGGTGAAGATACCGAAGTAGCCTGTATCGGGCCTTCCGGTGAGAAGCTGGCGCTTATTGCCGCTGTAATCAATAACAAAGGCAGAGCGGCTGCACGCTCCGGGCTGGGAGCCCTGATGGGGTCCAAGAGATTGAAGGCCGTAGCGGTGAGAGGCAAGTTGAAAGTACCGGTATTTGATGAAGCCAGAATCGCCGATCTGCGGAAGGCCACAATTCCTCAACTGGGCGGTCCGGTGGAAGTCTTCCGGTCAATCGGCACGCCGGGTATCCTGGTACCCTGCGCTCAGAGCGGCGATGCGCCGATCAAGAATTGGGGAGGGGCCCAGACCCTCGATTTCCCGGAGGTTGAGAAAATCGGCGGAAATGTCTTGATTGAACGCCAGGAAAAAAGATACGGATGCTACCGCTGCGTAGTCGGCTGCGGAGGTGAACTGAAAGCAGGGACTGGAGAATTCCAGTATCCCGCGGGAAACCATAAGCCGGAATATGAGACCCTGGCCATGTTCGGCACCAGTTGCCTGAATTCCGATGTTGAGTCGATTATCAAAGCCAATGATATCTGCAACCGCTATGGTCTGGATACTATTTCGGCCGGAGCAACCATTGCCTTCACTATCGAATGCTATGAAAACGGGCTGATTACCAAAGAAGATACGGATGGCATCGAAATGACCTGGGGCAACGCCGGGTCCATTGTCGCCATGACGGAAAAAATGGCCAAAAGAGAAGGATTCGGCGATGTTATCGCTGACGGCACCAGGAAAGCTGCGGAAAGGATCGGCAAGGGAGCGGAGAAATATGCCATGAATATCCAGGGGCAGGAATACGGGGCTCATGACCCCCGCAAGGCCTACGGGTTTGCAGCCGCTTATAAAATGGATGCCACTCCAGGCCGCCATACCCGTGATGGCGGATTTCCGGTAGTTGGACTGAATAAGCCCGAGATCGATCCTGAAGCCTTTTATGGTCCCGGTGTGGCGCAAGCCCAAAAAATAGGCATGTCCTTCTTCCACGTTATCGACAGCGCCGGATGCTGCCAGTTTGTGTTCCTTACCTTCCCCAGCGGCCAGGTGTTTGTCGATTTCATTAACGCCGCCAGCGGCTGGAATCTGACTATTGACGATGTCGTTAAAACGGGAGAGAGGATCGCCGATATCCGCCAGGCTTTCAACGTCCGCGAGGGGCTGAATGTATTCAATTTCAAGAACGCCCAGAGGATGGTGGGGAACCCGCCTCTGGCGGCCGGCCCCCTGGCCGGGAAGTCCTACGATGAAGATCTCGTAGCACGCGAGTTTTGTGAGGCAATGGACTGGGATACAGCGAACGGCAAACCTAGCAAAAAGAAGCTGCTTGAACTCGGGATGGAGGATGTCGTTAAAGTACTCTATCCCTGAATCCCCTGAAAC
>JAQULX010000563.1 GCA_028718465.1 Dehalococcoidales bacterium
CAGGGGCGGATGGGGTTTCATCAGCTTCAATAACCTGGATGATCTGCGCGCCAAGGTCGATAAAGCCGTCGAGCAGGCCCGCTTTGTCAGCGGCGGCGGCGCCAGTGTCCTCGAATTCAAACCGATAGTGGACCGCGTTCCGGGTGAAGTGCGTCAGAACCCGGTAGAGATACCACTGGCGCAGAAAAAGCAGATACTGGATGAGTATAATGAGATTATCTGGAGCACTCCCAAGCTTCAGACCTCTATCATCGGTTATGCCGACGGCAGCCGCCGGTATATATACCTGAACTCAGCAGGGAGCTATATCGATCAAGAAAGAGCGGATATTACTCTCCGAACAACGGCCATCGCAGCCGACGGCGGAGAAGTCCAGCAGGCAGGTCTCAGCCTGGGCAGCTCGGGCGATTTCGAGTCGATAAAAGGTCTTCACGACCAGATTAGAAAGAGCGCCCAAAATGCCGTCGATATGCTGACGGCCCCTAACGCCAGGGGAGGAGAGTACACCGTAGTGCTGGACCCGGTGCTGGCCGGCGTCTTTATTCATGAGGCCTTCGGCCACTTGTCCGAAGCCGACCACGTCTATGAAAACCCTCAGCTAAGAGAAATCATGACTCTGGGAAAAAGATTCGGCTGCGATCAATTGAATGTTGTTGACGGAGCTGCCGTCCCCGGGCTGCGCGGAAGCTATAAATATGATGATGAAGGCATCCCGGCGGAAAAGACTTATCTTATTCGGGAGGGCATTCTGAGCGGCCGGCTTCATTCAAGGGAGACCGCCGCCATGATGAATGAAAGGCTCAGCGGCAACGCCCGGGCTATCAACTACCGTTTCCCGCCTATCGTCCGCATGACCAACACCTATATCGAACCCCGTAACTTATCCTTCAATGAAATGATCAGCGATATCAAAGAAGGTATTTATGTCAAAAACTGGTACGGCGGCACCACAAGCATGGAAATGTTTACCTTTTCCGCCGGGGAAGCTTATATGATCCGGAACGGCCAAATCGCCGAGATCCTGCGCCCGGTAACCCTCACCGGTAATTTATTTACTACATTAATGAATATCGATGCTATCGGCAATGACCTGGAGATGAACCAGGGCGGAGGCTGCGGCAAGGGAGGTCAATCCCCCTTGCCGGTTTCCAACGGCAGCCCGCATATCAGAATCCAGCGCTGCCTGATTGGAGGCCGCTAATGGAAGAAATCCTTGATTTAGCCCGTAAGGTAACGGAAGAAGCCGAGGTTTTCAGGATATCCTCGGAAGAAACTCCTGTGCATTTTGAGGCTAACAGGTTAAAAACAATTCAAAGCAAACAAACCACCAGCATCTCTCTGCGTGTCATCAAGAACGGGCGTCTGGGTTACGCCGCAGCCAGCGGGGATATCGATCCTCAAAAACTGGTAGATGCCGCAGTGGAAACGGCACAGTTCGGGACCCCGGCCAAATTCATTTTCCCGGACCAGAGCTCTTTTCCCGAGATCAAGATTCAGGACCCGGAGGTAGAAACCGTCACTATTGCCGAGATGATTGAGCTGGGGCAGAAAATGATCGATTCCGTTCTCCACAGCGCTCCGGATGTAATCTGCGAAGCCGGAGTATCCCGCGACACGCTCTCCTTAAGAATTATGAATTCTCGCGGCGGTCGATCAGAATATCAGAAAACCCTTTTCGGGATCGGAGTCTCCGGTACCCTGATCCGGGATACGGATATGCTTTTCGTCGGCGAAGGACAGGAGTCTTGCAGTCCGCTAAAGGACACCCGGGCAGTAACCGACGTGGTGTTGCACCAGCTTGAACTGGCCCGAAACACAGTCTCCATATCCAGCCGCCAGATGCCGGTGATCTTTACACCGGATGGAGTAGTCAGCGCTTTTATTTCCGCTTTCATGTCGGCTTTTAACGGCAAGATGGTATTGGAGGGAGCTTCTCCAATCAGCCGGCGCGCCGGCGAAACCGTTTTCGATACCCGGCTTTCCCTTTTTGATAATCCTCTGATAGAATACGCTCCCCGCAGCCGCCCCTGTGATGATGAGGGGACTCTCAGCCAGGTCACTCCACTTATCGAAAATGGCGTGGTACGTAATTTTCTTTTCGACCTGCAAACAGCCGGACAGGCCGGGGCGAAGAGCACCGGCAACGGCAGCCGTGGGAGAGGAGGACTGATAACTCCCTCGCCCAGCGCTTTCGTGATCAATACCGGGCAGACTACCTTTGACGAAATGGTCCGGGATATCAGTGAGGGACTGGTCGTCGAGCAGCTTATGGGGGCCGAGCAGGGCAATATACTGGGCGGTGATTTCAGCGGCAATGTCCTGCTAGGCTATAAGATCGAAAACGGCAAAATAGTCGGCCGGGTGAAAGATACCATGGTCTCGGGGAATGTCTATCAGGCCTTGAAGAACATTGCAGCTCTGGGCAGCGAGGCCAAATGGGTGGGGGGAGCCGTGCTTACCCCGCATATCTATTGCTCCGGCCTGGCAGTAGCCAGCAAGTAGCAGATTATATTTTGTTCAAGTCGAAGTGAGCACAGTCACGGCTGCGCTCACTTCTTGTAATATTCAGCCTGAGAGAAAATCACTGCCTGCTTCTAAAAACAATTATTAGCCCTTGACAATGGATATAATGTAAAATAGTATCCAGAGAAAACGCAGGATAAATAAGATATGAATCAGTTAATTAAATTAGCCGCTCATCCCAGGTTGAACGAACCCAATTTACTGGCAGCCTGGCCAGGAGTAGGGAATGTGGCGATTATAATTGCCACAGATCGGAAGAGCG
>JAQULX010000564.1 GCA_028718465.1 Dehalococcoidales bacterium
ACCCGCGGCATCGACGAACACGGCAACCTCCGCACCGAACAAACTCACAAATTCAAAGATTCCCCCCTGGGTCGGATTCCGGTCGAATGGGAGGTGGAAAGACTCGATGATCTATTGGTTGAAAAGCGATATGGAATTTCAACGAGCTTGAACGAAGAGCCTATCGGAATTCCAGTTTTGCGAATGAACAATCTGGTGAACGGTGAAGTTGATTTTACCGATCTCAAATACTCAGACCGTAAGGATGCAAGAAATCTAACACTCGACGATGGCGATGTCCTGTTTAACCGCACAAACAGCATTGATTATGTCGGTAGAACCGGAATTTATCGACATCCTGACCAACCTGTATCGTTCGCTTCGTATCTCGTACGCCTTGTTCCAGATCAAGAAAAGTTACACCATGAGTATTTGAATCTTTGGCTGAATAATGGTGTTAATCAGATTCGCGTCAAACAATTTGCCACGATTGGGGTTCAGCAAGCAAACGTGAACCCGACAAATCTCGGGACACTTTCTATTTCTCTCCCCAAAGCAATCATTGAACAGGAGCAGATAATTGCAGCGCTGTCGACAGCTAGAAAAAGTATTCGTGCTATTGATGAGAATTTACAAAAACTCCGCTCTCTCAAAACCGCCCTCATGCAAGACCTGCTCTCGGGCAAGAAACTCGTCACGTCAATGCTGGAGGAGGTAGATAGATTATGAACATATCCGAAGACAGCTTTATCTCATGGTCAAGAGGTCCCGCTCAAACGGAGTCAGACAAGTGCGATAATACTGCGATTGCTGTACGTAAGGCGATAAAAGCCGATGATAAGCTCGCGAGTCTGGATATTACCGTATCCGCCCAAGGGTCTTATCGTGCTCGCACGAATGTACGACAAAACAGTGATGTAGATATTTGTGTCTGTTATAATACAGCATATTTCCCAGACTATCCTAAAGGCACAACGAAAGAGACGCTTGGGCATACAGATAGCGTCATGTCGTTCACTGACTTTAAGAACATGGTTCATCACGCACTTGAAAATTACTTCGGCAAAGATAACATTACTCGGGGAAATAAAGCTTTTGATATTCATGCCAATACCTATCGAATTGACGCCGATGTGGTCCCAACCTTTGAACATCGACGTTGTACGGGAGAAATCAATGTGGATGGTTCGCACCGTTATCTTTCAGGTGTGGCCTTTAAGTCTGACAACGGTAGCTTAATCAAGAACTGGCCGGTGCAGACCTATGATAATGGGATAACCCGAAATACAGCGACGGGGCGAAAGTATAAAAGGGTTATTCGCATACTGAAACGACTACGGGATAAAATGCAGAGTGAAAATATTTCTGCGGCTGCTAACATGCCCTCGTTTCTCATCGAGTGCTTGGTTTGGAATGCTGACGTGGAAGCGTTTGCGAAGGATTCTTATACGGGTATTCTTCGGCATGTTATCGCCGACACTTGGAATCGGACGCGAAAAGACGAAGATTGTTCTGATTGGGGCGAGGTGAATGAATTGAAATATCTATTCCGTAATTCTCAACCTTGGACGCGTCTGCAAGCGAATGGCTTTCTCCAGGCTGCGTGGGATTATATAGGATATATATGAAAAATCTCAAAACCAAGACTTTTGCATATTTTTTCTTCGGTCTGTTCGCGGTCTGCTTTGTCGGGCTCGCTTATGCAACTGGCACGCCGGTAACTAGCATACAGAGTGCCTTAAAAACAGCCTACAAGACGATTCCGATCATACTCATCTTATGGCTCGGTTTCACGGTATATGCATGGCGATGGCGCGTGTTTCGAGGGTGGCTTGTTCCTTTCCCTGACCTCGATGGTACTTGGCAAGGCAGCATTCAGACCACGTGGAAGGATGCCAACGGAGTTACTCCGGGTGCGATTCCGGTTATTTTGACGATCAAGCAGTCATTCGGGCGCGTAAGTTGCGTTATGCGGACATCTGAGATGAGTAGTTGGAGTTATTTGGCAGATTTCTGGCTCGATACTGATGAGCAAATTCGTAAGCTCGGTTATTGTTACACCAGTTCTCCTTCGTTGACAGTCGCTGAACGTAGCCAGCCGCATGATGGTACGATGGTTCTCGAAATTATCGGTGAGCCTGTCAAGAAATTGAAGGGGATCTATTGGACAACGAGGAAGACAACTGGCGAGGTTACCTTGACATATAGATGTGGCAAGCGTCTTGAAGAGTTTCCAGGCGGTCTTGGAGACCATCCAATGAAAGGTAAATAGCCATGATCACCGAATCTAAATCAGTCAAAGATACGAAACTCGACGAACGCAACCATGTCGAGAAACCCTTCCTCGATCAGCTTTACGGCCTGGGCCGGGAAATCATCGACCTCGACAGTCAGCACCGAGCAACAACTACCACCAGAAGGTTGCCGGAAGAATCTTGACTTATCGGTAAAATGTTATAGTTTATATGACGTAAATAGGCTGTAGAGACTATGAATGACGCGCGAAATATAACAAAGAGCCAGTTGGGGAAGATGGAGGCTGCGTTTCTTGCCAAAGCCGGGGCGCACCCTACTTTTACACTTGCCTTCGCCCGTGAGGCATTGGGGCACACAAAGGATGATCCGACGTCTCAGTTTCTTGAGCGGCTGCAAAGCAAAGGTTGGATTCGGCGTATCCGTCGGGGCCGGTTTGCTGTTGTTCCACTCTCTTCCGGCGAAGACCGTTCGCCGCAGTTGCATGAGTTTATCGTTGCTATGGAACTGGTTTCTCCGGCAGTGATTGCCTACTGGTCAGCCCTCAACCATCACGGTATGACGGAACAGCT
>JAQULX010000565.1 GCA_028718465.1 Dehalococcoidales bacterium
AGACTGGGCCTGAGTAATTCCACTGCCTATGATATGCTGAGGGTGTTGGAGCAAAAAGGTGTGGTCAGATCGCAATATGCCACGCCAAAGGAGATTGCAGGCCCGGGTCGATCAAATATTATGTTCTACCCGACTGCTCAGGGAAAGGAGTTATTTTCCCATCTCGCCGGGGAAATTAATGAACAGAAGGAATGGGAAGATGTGAAAGCTCATATCCTGATAAGACTGGAACAGGGGAAAGCCGATAACTACAGAGATCTTGTACAGGAGTTATTGAATAAGGCGCCTCAGGCACAGTCGCCGTTGGCGCAGTGCGCCCAAATCATCACTGCTCTTTTGCTGAGCCTCAGAGAGGCCAGGCATAAATTGACAGAACACAGCTCGGTAAGTGCCATAGTCAGGGCGCCGGTTAGCAGATTGCGCATGAGTATATTAGCCGGACTTATCTTAGGGCTTTCTCTTGCCGACCAGAGCCGTAGATTACAGCATATACTTGGCAACTACCGGGAATACACGGAGAAATACGAAGCATCTCTACAAAAACTGAATAAGGATGGACTGGTGGCGCTGCATCGTTTTACCCGGGATGTGTGGAGTATTTTGAAGGCAGTGCCGCTTGACTAGTTATTTTTGCTGATTATTTGGTTTCTTACGGAATATTAAGAAGGGAGATGATATGATAAAAATAGTTACCGATAGCAGTTCCGAACTATCACCGGAGATGGCTGCGGAATTGGGGGTTACTGTAGTTCCTATCTATGTAAGGTTTGGTGAGGAGGTTTATCGGGAGAGGGTAACGATAAGTGATGAGGAGTTTTATAAAAGGCTGCTGGAGGGCAAAGTACACCCTTCTACCATTCAGCCGGGGCCGGATGATTTCATAAAAGTTTATGAGAAACTAGCCAGGGAAGCTGACGGGATCATATCGATACACATCAGCGCTAAATTAAGTGGAACGGTTAACTCAGTTCTACAGGCTAAGAGTATGGTTAAGACTGATTGTCCGATTGAAGTAGTCGACTCAAGAACCCTCACTACGTCGCTGGGTCTTATAGTCATGGCTATTGCTGAAGCTGCCAGGCAGGAAAAAGAACTCCGGCAAGTGCTGGACATAGCTAAAAACGAAATAGACAATACTCACCTCCTTTGTCTCCTGGACACGCTCAAGTATCTGCAGATAGGAGGGCGTATTGGCAAGGCCAAGGCGTTGCTGGGCACAGTGTTAAATGTAAAACCGCTTATCTCGATTAAAGATGGTGAGGTGGTGCCAATCGGTCAGGTTCGCAGCCGTTCCAAGGGATTGGAGCAGTTGTTTAACTTTGTAAAAGGCGCAGTAAACCTGGAAGATGTCGGTGTTGGTTATACGACAACTCTCGATGATGCACTGATGCTGTCTCAACGTGTAGCTTCTGCATTTAATAAAGACAGCGTTAAGCTAATGAGATCGGGCACTACACTTGGTGTCCATCTCGGTCCCGGCGCTTTGGTGGTGGCCTTCCGGGGGAAGAAGACTGGAGCTGTTTTACCCTAGCAATAGGAGATTATTATGCTCAGTGTGATTATTCATACTTTCAATGAAGAGAGATATTTGCCTTACCTGTTAGAATCCCTCCAAGAACAAACTTTTAGATGTGCGGAATATCTTAGAAGCAGCACCACTTTAGTAATGTTTTAGCTAATTATTTGGTTTCTTACGAAATTTATGTTGATGTCATTTTTACAAAATAATTCTCTGGTTAAATCACTCAAATTTGCAAGACGTTGTAACCAGTTGAATATTGAGGCCGAAGTTGTCATTTGTCTCGCTGTTTTCGAGCTAAGCATCCCGGTTATTGGCTTAAAAATACCAATTAATGGGCTGCACTTTTATGTAGAAGCTTTAAATAGACAATATGAAGCTTCGGATTGTGCACAAATTGATAAACAACGTGTGCCCGAAGTGCTAATTCAGCTTGGAAAATTTAAGGTGCTTGGTGCTAAATCTGGCTGCGTTAAATGAAATGAGTCGTAAGCGCATTAGAGAAAATAAACTGCTATTAAACCGGAGGAAAAAGGAGAAAGATATGAAAACTATGCACTTTCGCAAAGACGGCACGTATATCCGTGAGAAGATTGGCGATATTCTCATTTCCCTGGCTGGCCATGTATTAGGATTTCGATACAAAATGAGATGGTCCCCAAAATCGAACACCAAAACCTAGAGATGATATTGGTTTCACAAAAATCAGGGAAAACAAAGGAATAGGGAAATAAACCATGAACTTCAATGACAATAGATTGGTACTAAATCTGGCGAAGCAAATCCTGATTAATAACAAGACAGCAAGAAGTATTATTACAAAGCAGTCTGAGAAGATACTTTATAAGAGGGCAGTTGAAAAAAAGGATCCGCTGTTTTCAAAAAATGTAACTCTCATACAATATTATGCCGGGCGAGCTATGGCTAAGAGCATCATTAACAATTTTGACAAGAACTTTATCTCCAAGCGAGCTGCAAAAAGGTTGTTCGAAACACTGGTTGAATCAGTTATGCTTGGCAATAATGGAAGGAAAGAGGCGGTTTCAGCATATAAGAAGAAGCGTGGAATAGAGCCGCCCTTGTTTATTACCCTGTCTCCAACAAAAAAATGCAATCTGAACTGCGAAGGATGCTACGCCTCTTCAAAATCAACAGATGCCCAGACACTGGATTGGCCCACAGTCGATAAGATTATGCATGAGGCACACGATGAAATGGGCATCAGGTTTTTTGTGATCTCGTGCGGAGAACCGTTGATGTACAAACACGACGGA
>JAQULX010000566.1 GCA_028718465.1 Dehalococcoidales bacterium
GCCGTCTTCTACCAGGTCCTTCACCGAACGGACCAGCGAACAGGGGACTTCGAACTTAAGCGCCAGGTCGTTTACCTCTTGAGCGGTGTGCTCCATAGTCCAGGCCGTAATCAATTGGTTAAGCTCAACAATATACTGGTTACGTATCAGAGGATTGGCAAACATCTCTTCAGTCGACCACTCAGGGTCTCCCATCATCTTGACCACGCGGTTATAATGCGGGCCGATCCAGATTACAACATATCCGTCCTTGCATTGATAAAGGAACCCGCCAAATTTCTTACGGCCCCACTCCCGGGAAGGAGTTTCGCCTTGTACCGCATAATACGCCAACTGCTGCCTCCCGGTTGAGGCGATAGCTTCCTGCTGGGAAAGGTCTATATGCTGGCCTTTCCCGGTATACCTTTGGGCGATTACAGCGGACATGGTGCAGACAGATGCGCTCAAACCGCAGATAAAATCCGCAGCATGATATGATCCTTTGAGAGGAGGATCATTCTCCGGGTCCTTGACGCCTTCATCGGGGTTGCCGAAGGCTTCCGCGCCTGCGTTGACTACAGTCAGGTCGTTGCCCCTGTAATTCCTCAGAGGTCCGGTCTGCCCGAACGGGGTAATCGAGGTCATTACCAGGCGGGGATTTATCTTTTTAATCTTGTTATAGCTCAATCCCAACCTGGACATTTCTCTCACGGGATGGTCTTCGATCAGAACGTCCGCCCACTCTAGCAGCCGTTTGAATATATTCAATCCGGCTGCAGATTCAGTGTTCAGAGTTATACCGTATTTATTGGTATTAAGGAATAAAAAGAGGCCGCTTTTTTCCGGATGCGGCAGGTCTTGCGGAAACGGCCCGTAACTCCGGGCAGAATCGCCCAAACCCGGCTTCTCGATTTTGATTACCTTTGCTCCCATATAAGAGAGCAATTTTCCGCAGTAAGGTCCGGCAACGAGATCACTGAACTCAATGACTTTGACATCGGAAAGCGCCTGCTGGCCCATTTTACTTCTCCTTATTAGACAGGCTGTCTGGTTAAAAGCATTTAATAATATCTGTCCTGTGATGTCAAACTCTCATAGGAATGGTTAAATTCTAAATCCCAAAACTCAAATATCCCAAACTTTTGGAATTTCAGGCTTCAGTGATTTGAATTTGTTTTGGATTATTCCCGCCTATACAATAAAGGTCTCATCCAGTTCCGGGGCAACCACATCCTTAATCCCTGCTTCCTTCAAGGCATCAACCAGGGATTGGGAGGCGCTGGGCTCTCCGTGTACGACAAATATTTTCTGCCAGCGGTCTTTCCCTTTCATAACCCAGTCAATCAGGTCGCTCCGGTCAGCGTGAGCGCTGAACTCGCTGAATACTTCCACCTGACAATTCAAATCATATGGTTCGCCGAAGATAGTGACCCTCGGCCATTTTTCCTCGATCTTGCGTCCGAGCGTATTTACTGCCTGCCAGCCAACGATAAGAACCGTATTTAAAGGATTCTCGATGTTATTTTTGAGGTGATGTAAAATCCTTCCGTTTTCAGCCATTCCCGAAGCGGAAATAATGATCATCGGAGTATTGATATTATTCAACTCCTTGGATTCTTCCGTATTCCGCGTGTAATGAAGCAGGTGAAAGCCGAAAGGATCATCGACAGTCCGTAAAAGCTCATTGACTTCTTCATCGAAGCATTCCGGATGCAAACGGAATATTTCGGTGGCATCCGTGGCCAGCGGACTATCCACGTAAACCGGAATTTCAGGAATCAAATTGTCCATCCTGAGGCGGTGCAGAGTATAGACCAGTTCCTGGGTCCTCTCCAGGGCAAACGAGGGGACGATTATTTTCCCTCCTCTGGAAACCGTCTGGTTGATTACCTGCGCTAATCTGTCGGCTACCTGGCTGATTTCACTGTGCAAGCGGTTTCCATAGGTGCTCTCGATAATCAAAATTTCGCTCTGGGTTACGGTATAGGGGTCGCGGATGATGGGCAGGCCGGGACGGCCCAGATCGCCGGTATAACAAATGGATAAATGTCGGCCGTTATCTTTCATCTCCAGAACGGTCAAAGCCGACCCCATGATATGTCCGGCCTCACGAAAAACAGCCCGTGCGCTGTTCAGTTTAAACATCCGGTTGTAGCCATGTCCTTCCAGCAATTCAATCACCGGAGGAATATCCGGCTTGGTATAAAGAGGCTCCACCGGAGATTCACGGCGTTTTTTTCGAATTTTGTTCACGAATGCAATATCGTTCTCCTGTATATGCGCCGAATCCAAAAGCATAATTTTAGCCAGGTCGGCTGTAGCCAGGGTGCAGTGAATGTCCCCCTTAAAACCTTGCTTTACCAGGTTAGGCACATTCCCGATATGGTCCATGTGGGCATGAGAAACTATTAACGCATCGAGAGAAGCCGGGTCGAATGAGAAGTTAAGATTCCGTTCATATGTTTCCTGGCGCCGGCCTTGAAACAGTCCGCAGTCCAGAAGGATGCGCATATCATCGGTTTCAACCAGGTGTCTGGACCCGGTTACTCCTCCAGCTGCGCCGGCAAATGTCAGTTTTATCATGCGATTGCTTGCTTCCCTGTGATGGCCTGCCTCAGATACCAGCTTCTGATAATATCTACTATCTCCTCAGGGTTATCACTTAATCTCAGTAATTCAAAGTCTTCCTCCGAGATATACCCGTGAGTCAGGGACTGATTGCGCAGCCAGTCCAGCAAACCTTTCCAGTAAGAAGAATTGAATAATACCACCGGGAAAGGCCGGATTTTCCGGGTCTGTATCAGCGTCA
>JAQULX010000567.1 GCA_028718465.1 Dehalococcoidales bacterium
CAGGGACCTCTCCTGCTGCACCTGCCTTTGCCAGAGCAGTACTACCTAAGACTCGGACACGCTTTTTTTTACTGAAGACATGTCAATCCCGGTTGAAAGCTTTATCTTAATATCTGATTATACACGTTACCGTGTAAATGTCAAGGGGACAAATAGAATAAATCAAGAATTGCGATTAATAACATCTACCGGGGTACAGGCTTCTGCTGGCAAGGATTCTTTAATCAGGATTGACCTGATAGCCGCAAGCTAAGGCTCGGCCTCATATTTGAACCTGGCTTTTTCGGCGACCACGGAGAGCAAAGTGGCCGGAGCGCCTCGCGGTTGGTACATGCCGGTCTCCCATTCGCTGATAGTCTGCTGGCGTGTTCCCAGTTGCTGCGCCATCTCCTGCTGGGTAAGTCCCAGGTGGCGGCGGAGGGCCTGGATTCGCTTCTTATCCCATTTGGGTTGTTCGACACTATACTTGCCTGGCATAACTCAATTTTACATGATATCGGAGAGACCGGTCAAAAGAGCGCGCTGAGGATTCCATGCCCGTCTTAGCCGGAAAACCCTGGCTGATAACTACATTATCAGCGCCCTTTTCGTTTGTCCCGTTCTCTTAGACTGTATATACAGCCGCAATAGTTCTGCCGGTAGATCTCCCACTTTCGGGCTAGTTCAGAGGCCCTTTTGAACCCTTCCTTCTTTTTAAAGTCCCGGTCAAGAAACTTATCTCCTCCACACTCCCGGCCTATCCGTCCGATCAGGATGGCAGACTTATTGGAGCCCATAGTCAAGGTAGAAGCGAAAGCCTCGCAGCCGGTTTCCAGCATAAACCGGTAAGCTTTTTCCAGCCGCATTCTGAAACAAACCGGGCAGCGACTGCCGCCTTCCGGTTCATTCTCCAGTGAAACGACTGTCCTGTGCCAGTCCTCCGGTAGATAGAGTCCTTCGCACAAGGTAAAACCCATTTTCTCGGCTACCTTGCGAGCGGCCTCCAGGCGGCGGTAGTATTCCTCTTCCGGGTGAATATTGGGATTGTAGAAGATTCCGTAAACCTGGTGGCCTTCCTGCATAAGCCTTTCGGCGGCTCCTGCCGCACACACCGCACAGCAAATATGCAATGCCACTTTCATTTCAATCTCCATTTCCTGAAAGGAAGAATCCAGGTGAATGAAAGGTCTTCGTACCCGGTGTTATTTTCTCTAACGAAATATTATCTACACCTGTCATCATTTTGCCTTACCTTTTATTCTGCTATAATTAAGGGACATAGCCTGCGGCGGCACTTTACTCCGGGCATGTCAGGTAGTATAGTGTTATATATCCTTAAAGATGATGCATATAGAATTATATCAGGAATTTAATAGACCAAGGAGTAATTACTGATGGTAACATCGAAGACCTATGACGTTAAAGATATCAGGCTGGCAGAGAGCGGCAGGCAGCGGATAGAATGGGCTTCCCGTGAAATGCCGGTGCTGAAGCTGATCAAGGACAGATTTGCTGTGGAAAAACCTCTGCGGGGCATCCGGGTATCCGGTTGTTTGCATATCACTACCGAGACGGGCAATCTGGCTCTGGCCTTGCAGGCCGGCGGAGCCGACCTGGTTCTCTGCGCTTCCAACCCGTTGAGTACCCAGGATGATGTCGCGGCAGCTCTGGTGGAATATGGCATTCCGACTCACTCGATTAAGGGCGAGGATGATAAGACATATTATAAACATATAACCGCCGCGCTTGAACATGCCCCGCAGCTGACTATTGATGACGGAGCGGACCTGGTGACCCAGCTGCATACCAAACGCAGCGACCTGATTAAAAATATTATCGGAGGCACGGAAGAGACCACCACGGGCGTGATTCGCCTGCGCTCTATGGAGAAGGGAGGGGTGCTGAAATACCCCATTATTGCCGTTAATGATGCCTTGACCAAGCACTTCTTTGATAACCGTTATGGTACGGGCCAGAGCACACTGGATGGAATTACCCGTGCGACCAACATCCTGTGGGCCGGCAAGAAGGTGGTCGTGGCAGGATATGGCTGGTGCGGAAGGGGTGTTGCTATGCGGGCTAAAGGTATGGGTTCACATATTATTGTGACCGAGGTGGACCCCCTCAAAGCACTTGAGGCCGTGATGGACGGCTATCAGGTCATGCCCATGACGGAAGCAGCCCGTATCGGGGATATATTTATTACAGTTACCGGTGATATCAATGTCATTGACAGGGATGATTTTGAGATCATGAAAGATGGTGCCATTTTGGCCAACAGCGGCCACTTTAATGTGGAGATCAACATTCCGGCCCTCAGTCAGATGGCTGTTAACAAGCGAACCTTACGCTCCTATGTAGACGAGTACACGCTCTCGAACGGACGCCGTATCCATATTCTCGGTGAAGGCCGGCTTATCAACCTGGCCGCCGCCGAAGGGCATCCGGCCAGTGTGATGGATATGAGCTTTGCCAACCAGTCCCTGTGTCTGGAGTACCTGGTCAAGAATAAGGGGACGATTGAGCCCAGGGTATATCCTGTCCCTGAAGCTATTGATAAGGAAATTGCGCGCTTGAAACTGAAATCCATGGGTATTGATATTGACAATCTGACCCCGGAGCAGGCGGAATATCTGGCCGGTTGGGAGCAGGGCACTTAGAACTGGAATGGACTTAATGAACTTATGGTATTAATAAGGAGTATTTGATGGCGAATTGTTTTAGTAGCTCACCTAGGTATCTTTTCACTTCAGAATCTGTCACTGAAGGACACCCGGACAAGATCTGCGACCAGATATCCGATGCCAT
>JAQULX010000568.1 GCA_028718465.1 Dehalococcoidales bacterium
CACGTATCACTTCTCTGGAGATGGTGAGGTAATAGGCGTCCTTGATCTTGTTGCGTATCTCGGTGTCCCGGAGTTTGCCGGAAAGAGCGGCCGGAAACTTGATTTCCACCCTGACTATAGCGTCCTTTATCTTATCCCGGTTGATATCTATCTCGCGGAGCACCGTGGAAGTCGGATCGGGGTCATTCTCCGCTATCTCTAAATCAAGAGTGTAGAAGCGCCGGGCCTCAATAGAATGGAACTGGTAACTGACGTTCCGGCGGCCGGACATACCTGCGCTGCCGTTCCCGGAAGTATCTATGTCCGCCAGGTAAAACCCCTTCTGATCGTCCTCATCCCCGAAATCCAGTCTCTCCAGACTTCCGGAGTAGACCGTTGGAGGATTCTCATTCAGTACCTGCGCTTTATGGATGTGGCCCAGGGCAATATAGTCAAATACAGGATTGGCCACGCTGCCGAGTAGAAGCATATGCTCCTGTCCAATAGACATCCCCTTTTCGGAACCGACCCTGGCGTTGAGTACCCAGACATGGGCGGCCAGTACCGCTGGCAGGGAGGGGTCAACTTTTCCGGCCATGTCATTGATTATACCGATTAATATTTGCTGTAATTTTTCATTGATCTGGGTGAAGTCCATGCTGCGGGTATCTTCTTTACTGAGCAAGGCGCTGCGGCGGACCCAGGGCAAAGCGGCAATCTGGGCCTCGCCGGAGGCCGTCCGCACCCGGTGTATTCCGGGGCGGTTAGCTACATAGACTCCGGGTATGGACAGGGTATCGAATATTTCAATGGCTGTGGCCCTGCCCAGGGCATTGGGGAGGTCATGATTGCCGATCAGCATGAAAAGAGGCACGCCTCCTTCAGTGAGCCGTTTTATACGTTTGGCAAACTCTCTTTGCTGGGTCTGGCTCGGTTCGCGAGTCTTGTAAGCATCCCCGCAGAAGAGGACCAGGTCCACTCTGTTGTTCAAGGCATAATCGACCACTCGGTCAAGAGCTCTTAGATAATCTTCCAGGCGGGTAGATAAGCCTGTTTCCGGATTAATATGCCCGTAGGTCTCAACCCCCAGATGCAGGTCGGCAAAATGAATGATTTTCAACCTTTTTCCTTAAATTCCCCTTTCTCCAGTCCAGGATAGGGAAACAGGTATTATTGCTCGGATTCCCCGGCCCTCCAGACTCGGGCGCCTTTATCGATCGGCTCTCCGGACAGCTTCGCAGCCAGGGTTGCCTTTATTTCCGCGATAGGAATGCGGATCTGCATCATGGTATCCCGCTCCCGTACAGTCACCTGATTGTCCTCCAGCGACTGGAAATCAACGGTAATGCAGAAAGGAGTGCCGATTTCGTCCTGCCGGCGGTATCGGCGCCCGATACTCTGCGTATCATCGTATTGTACCACCCAATCGTAGCGGAGATCATTGAAAATCTCGCGGGCCAGGTTGGCCAGCGGTTCCTTCTTGCTCAGGGGCAAGACCGCCGCCTTGATCGGCGCAATACGCGGATGCAAGCGCAGTATGACTCTCGGCTCGCCGTCGACCACATCCTCGTCATAGGCATCACAGAGGAAAGCCAGCACTCCCCGGTCCACCCCGGCCGAAGGCTCGATAACATAGGGCAGATAGTGCTCTTTGGCCTCCTCATCGTTATAATGCAGGCTCTTACCGCTGCAATTCTCATGCTGGGTCAAATCGTAGTCGCCGCGGCTGGCAATCCCTTCCAGTTCCGACCAGCCCATAGGGAATCTGAAGTTAATGTCGAAACAACCCAGGGCATAATGCGCCAGCTCTTCTTTGCAGTGCTGGCGGAACTTCAGGTTTTCTTTACGCATCCCTAACTTCTGGTACCAGTTGATGCGTTCGTTAATCCAGTATTCGAACCATTTGTCCTGAGTTCCCGGTTTAACGAAATACTCGATCTCCATTTGTTCGAATTCCCGGTCGCGGAATATGAAATTACCGGTGGTAATTTCATTACGGAAGGACTTCCCGATCTGGGCAATGCCGAAGGGAAGCTTCTTCCGGGTGGTGGTAACCACGTTCTGAAAATTGACAAACATACCCTGGGCTGTCTCCGGCCGCAAATAGACCGTAGACGATTCATCCTCAACCGGCCCCATGAATGTCTTGAACATCAGGTTGAACTGGCGCGGCTCGGTGATCTCGCCGCCGCAGGCCGGACAGGCCTGCTTTTCCAGCTCATCGGCGCGCCACCTCTTCTGGCAGCTTTTACACTCGACCAGCGGATCGGAAAAGTTTTTAATATGCCCGCTGGCAACCCAGACCTGGGGATGCATCAGTATGCTGGTATCCAGGCCGACCATATCATCACGGCTCTGGACCATGTCTTTCCACCAGGCCTCTTTGACATTCCGCTTTAGTTCCACTCCCAGCGGCCCATAGTCCCAGCAACTGGACAGGCCGCCGTATATTTCACTGCTGGGAAAAACAAACCCCCGCCGGCGGCTAAGGGAAACGATTTTCTCCATGGTGACTTTACTGCTTGTTTCTTCAGCCACGAATTAAGCCTCCTTAATAATCGTCCCTGGCAACGGAACGATTTTCCTGTTTCAGGAATGATGTTATTCAGTAATTATTTAAACACCTTACGAAAATTGTATCTGATAACAGGAGGCAATGCAAAGAATATGCGTAAAAATATAAGAGGAGATCCATCCTCCTCTTATATTCACTGGTTAGATCTTGTCGGTCTACCCCACTTTGGTAAACTGGCTCTTATCCGCCCCGCAGATCGGGCAGACCCAGCTCCCCGGGATATC
>JAQULX010000569.1 GCA_028718465.1 Dehalococcoidales bacterium
GGGATATTATCCTTCAACAACGCCTTGATATTCTTGATGGCACTGTCTGCCGCCATATCATAGGCACCGGAACCCCTGGAGGGAGTGCCGCAACAGGTTTGTTCCCTGGGATAGACCACCTCGATACCTGCCTTATTAAGGACTTTAACAACAGCCTCGCCAATCTCAGGATATACGAAATCAATGGCGCAACCGGAGAAGAATACAGCTTTTTCACTGCTTTTCGGCTGATTGATTTTTTTTACCTTATCCCGGAAAGCAGTTTTTGCGATAGCCGGCAGGCTTCGAAATTCCGCCAAGCCCGAGAAAAACATCGGCAAATGCCGTATTAAACCTTTTTCGACAAAAGGCATTTGAGCCAAATAGCCGGCACGCAGCATTGAATGAAACAGGCTGCGGTTATTGATCACAGCGAGTGCCGTTTTTTGAATAAAAGGCAATCCCTGCTTTTGTACCAGGCGACGACGGACCTCGAGGATCAGCTCCGGAATATTGATTTTCCCCGGACAGACTTCTTTGCAGCGGCCGCAGGTGATGCACAATCCCTGGATATCCTCGGCATTTTTCATTTCGTTGAACCAGGATGTCAGGATCGTCCCGATGCCGCCAGTATAGACGTATCCGAAAACATGACCTCCGACGAGGCGATAAACCGGGCAGACGTTCAGACAGGCCGCACAGCGGATGCACTGAAGGGCCTCGCAAAACTTGGGGTCTCTGGCCATGGCCGTCCGCTGGTTATCCATGAGAATAATATGGAGTTCCTTCTGGCTGCCGTCCGTGTTGGGTGTTGATCCGGAAATCATTGAGACATAGCTGGTAAGAAGCTGGGATGTGGCGCTCCTTGGCAGGGCTTTTAAAATCGGGACAGCATCCTGAAAGTGCGGGACCAGCTTTTCCAGCCCCATCAGTGCAATATGAATTTTTGGCAACGTCGTTACCAGCCGGGAATTACCCTCGTTCGTTACCAGGACAATTGTACCTCCTTCAGCAATGGCGATATTAACGCCGGTGATACCCATGTCGGCTTCAAAATAATATTTTCTCAATTCCTTCCTGGCCACCTTGACCAGCCGAGGGATGTCTGTAGTCAGACGTTTGTTGACCTCCTTGCTGAAAAGATCGGACACCTGCTGACGTGTCATGTGTATGGCGGGCAGAACCATGTGGGATGGCTTATGTCCAGCTAGTTGAATGATCCATTCCCCGAGATCCATTTCCTTAACATGGATACCTGCGGCTTGAAGCTCATGATTGAGGTGGATTTCTTCCGAGGCCATGGATTTGGATTTTACAATGTGCTTGACGCCTTTTTGCTTCACCAGGTCTAGAATGTATTTTCTGACCTCTTGAGGGGTACTTGCGCGGAAGACCTTCGCTCCTTTAGCTTCTGCGTTTTTCTTGAACTGTTCCGCCAATTCTTCCAAGTTCTGGGCGGCGGCTCCTTTTATTGCGGCAATAGAAGTTCTGAGGGCTTCAAAATCGATCCCCTCGTAGGCCTTTGCACGACTGATCACATAGGTCTCGGAAAAATTGCCCAGCGCGCTGGTCAGGGTTGTATCCGCCATCGCATTGGAGGCCTTTTTTCTCAATTTTGTGCTCATCGTTTATTCCTCTAGTTGGTCAACAAAGACAATAATTAGGCGCTCTGGTCCGTGGACTCCAATTGTCAATACCCTTTCAATATCGGCGGTCCGGCTGGGTCCGGTGATAAAGGTTAAGTAAGCTGCATCTGCAGGACTTATTTTTGACAGTGCCGTTGCCAGATCGGGTATTATTTTGTGGGAGGGTATCAGGGCAATATGGATATCGGGCAGCGATGAAACCAGACGCTGTTCAACGGCCGTAGCGTTCTGAACCAGGGTACCTGTATCTGCAATCGCCCATTCCATCTGGTTAATGCCGATCTTTGCCGCGGAGGCTGTTTCCCTTGTTACATCGAACCTCAATCCTGGAACTTTCAGGGAAAGCTGATCTTTCTGTATCTTTCTCAGAAAATGACAATCGGCCCAGACAGCCGTGGGGCCGCCTGGCTCAGATATGCCCTCCTTCTTCAGAAAATCGAGAATAAACGACAGAGCTTCATTTTTTCCCGGAAACCGGAGGACCTCGCCACTGACCGCTTCTGCTTTTGTTTTAAAAAGGTCTATCATGAGTTTGTCTTCTTTTTCATAATACGGGAACCCCGGTCCATGATTTATTTATTCTTTATCCTTGCCGATAATCTTTGCTGTGATGGCCAGCCGCAGTCTGCTTATTCCGGAGCATTTGTTCCGTAGTTTCAGTGCAGACTGCCATTTTATTCGGTACTACTCTTCGTTTACTGGCTTCTTGGTCTATCAGAAGAAAACCATTTTCGAATCCGACAATTACATGACATGATGTTTAAATAATGATTTTAGGCAACACACCCTCGAGAGGCCTGTGAGAAACTCATGTTTTTCGTCACAGATAAATGGTTGCCGTGAATTCCTTTCTGAATATGAAACTGGGAACTTGCATGAAGATATTGATGAATGCAGTCATTTGCTTCGACAAGAACTCATAAATATGACGAGAAAGGTAAGCAGAACGTTCTACGATTGCCGGAATCCCATTCTGGGAACGGTCGATTGCTTTTACTATGCACTTGATGTTCTGGACCATGGCCGTCATCAAACACTGCTCCAAGACCTGAGCTATTCCGCGGCGTCTTGCTCGGCGCAGTCCCATCAGTTCTTTTGCTTCAGCAAACAGATGCTCAATACGTTTCCGTAATCTCTGGCTAATCTTCC
>JAQULX010000570.1 GCA_028718465.1 Dehalococcoidales bacterium
CTTCTATCTTCCGGCGCAGTTCATTGTCATTCTGCTCCAGGATGTGCAGTTGCTGTCCAAGATGTTCACGGTGTTCTTCCATTCCGGCGGTCTCCGCCGAATGACTTCGGAGCTCGGCCCCAGCCAGTTGGGCGGCTCCATCAAGTCTCTCCAGTTCTTGTAAGACAACTTCCAGGTCTTTTTCCAGAGAATTTTTGTCCATAGACAGTTCCTGGAGATCAGAGGCTGCTTCCGCTATTTTGGCGTTATATAGGTCATGCTCCTGCCTGGCGGCAGACATGTCATTTTCCAGGGCAGATGTTTTTTGCTCCAGGGCCTCAATTTCCACCGCAGTTTCTTCTATTTCCCTGATCCGGCCCAGCAAACTGGCCCGCCCCCGTTGGTAGACGCCGCCGGTTATGGCCCCTCCGGGATTTATTACGTCTCCTTCCAGAGTGACAACTTTCATCCAATAATTCGCCGCTTTAGCCAGTTCAATGGCTGAAGCAATGTTTTCGGCAACTGCGACCCTTCCTAACAGATACTCCACCGCTGTAGCGAATTTCCCGTCATATTTGACAAGGTCTGCGCCTAACCCACAGAAACCGGCGTATCTCCCGAATACTGTTGATTTGCCGTCTCTGGCCGCAGGCCTGATGGTATCGAGCGGCAGAAATGTTGCCCGTCCGGCCCTGGTTTTTTTCAGGAACCCGATTGCGGCCCGGGCATCGCTGTCACTCCCGGTAATTATAAACTGCAGAGCGCTGCCCAGGGCGACTTCAACGGCAGTCTCATATTTAGCCGGGACTTTGATTATTTCGGCTACAACTCCGCAGATGCCGGGACAATCTGTTCCTTTTTGGCCCTCAGTAAGGACCTCCTTAACGCCACGGTAATATCCTTCATAGTCGTTCTGCAGGTCCTGCAGGGCCTTTAACCGGGATGTTTTATGCTGCAGAAGTTCCCGGGTATTAAACAAATCACCGGATATTTTCTCCAGTTGTTTTTCCATAGCTTTTCTTTTTTCGGTCATTTCATTCCGGCTGTCTGTCAGCAGTACCTCGGTATCTGTTAACCGGTTCAAACGGCCATTGAGCCCGTCTTGTTTCTGCCGGGCTTCCTGTTTTTCATGATTTATTGTTTCGTTCTGCTCTTCTAACTGCGTGATGCGCCTCAAAAGGTTTTGTCTTTCGATTTCACCGGCATTGACTGAATTTTTGATCCCGGCTATTTCATTCAGCAAATCGATAATCTCCGCTTTACTTTCTTCTAATGCCTGCTGTTCTGACCAAAGGCTGTTCTCGGCTGCGGCCAGTTTTCCTTCCAGCCCGGCCAACCGCCCTTCTTCCGATTTGGTTCTAACCTGAAGTTCGACCAACGCTCTTTCGTCCTGGGCATGTTGTTCACGTTCGCGGGACTCTTTAGCAGACAGCTCCGAAATATCCTGCAGCAAATCATTTCTCTGGGTATCCAGGTCCTTGAGCCTCTCCCTGGCTACTACTGCCTGGGCTTCTCTTTTTTCTATAAGCGAGCCCAGTTCATACTGCTCTTTCTGCAGCCCCATAATTTCCTCATCGAGCTTGTTTATCGATAGTTTCTGGCTTTCCATAGTAGACTCGAGATGCCTGGAAGCAGTTTCGGATTCGATTAAAATTCGCTGCAGGGCTTCATCTTTGGTATTGATTTCGGCCAGCTTTTCCTGCTGGTCTGCTAACTGGTTAACCAGTAGGCTGATATCCAAATCAACCAACTCGTTCTTGTATTCTAAAAACTCCCGGGCCTTCTCTGCCTGCTCACCAAGCGGCCCCACCTGGGTTTCCAGTTCACTGATGATATCACTGAGGCGGACCATATTCTGTTCGGTGTCGGCAAGTTTTTTCACCGCCAGCTGTTTTCTGGTTTTGTATTTGACTATTCCGGCAGCTTCTTCGATGATTACCCGGCGGTCTTCGGATTTCGTACTCAGTATTTCGTCAATCTTGCCTTGTCCGATTATAGAATAACCTTCCCGGCCGATTCCTGTATCCATAAACAGTTCATAGATATCCCGCAGACGGCACGGAGATTTATTGACCATGAATTCGCTTTCTCCGGAACGGTATACCCGCCGGGTGACTGTGATCTCAGCATAATCCAGGGGGAAAATAGCCGCACTGTTATCCAGGGTCAAGGATACTTCGGCCATTCCGACCTGCTTGCGTCTATCACTGCCGGAGAAAATTACATCCTCCATCTTCGCCCCTCTTAAGCTTTTGACGCGCTGTTCTCCCAGTACCCACCTAACGGCATCGGCAATATTGCTCTTCCCGCTGCCGTTAGGACCGACTACTGCGCTTATCCCCGGATTGAACTGGAGTTCTATCTTATCGGCCAGGGACTTAAATCCCTGAATTTCCAACCGTTTTAGATACAAGATGTCTCCTCCTTATTATGTCAATGCAGCCAGCATCTTTCCAATATATCCAATTAACAAAACACGACTACATTAATTTCTACACCCCGCCTAATTTTCCCTCTCAACAAATATAGGGCTGGTTAAAAATTTGCCTTTATTTAAGCAAATAAGGAGCGGGGGCTATTCAAGGAATTGCAAGGTGCTTGCACCGTGATTCCGGAATAGTCCCCGCTCCTTATTTGCTCTAACATCATAAGTAATTTTTAACCAGCCTTGTAGAATACCCGGTTGCGCCCGGCTCTCTTGGCTTCGTACAGGTATTCATCAGCCTTCCGCATGAGTTCGTCGAGATTATTAGCCTGAACCGGATACCCGGCTACACCGCAGCTGATTGTGA
>JAQULX010000571.1 GCA_028718465.1 Dehalococcoidales bacterium
GGAATTGACATAGCAGACAACAGTAGCACCTGGCAGGTCTCTCTTGCGCTCCCTTAACTTCTCTGCGGTAATCATATCAGCCATAGGGCAGCCAGCATGGATATCCGGCAGCAGGATTGTCTTATCCGGGCAGAGAATGGAAGCTGTTTCTGCCATAAAATGCACCCCGCAAAAAACGATAACCTCGGCATCGGTTTTAGCCGCCTTCTGGCTTAGCTCTAAAGAATCACCCACAAAATCAGCGATATCTTGAACTTCACCCAGCTGATAATTATGAACAAGGATAACGGCTTTCCTTTTTTCTTTGAGGTTCAGGATTTTCTCGGTGCATTCTTCGTTTTCCATCTCAATCTATCCTCTTTATCCAGTCACCGGTATTAACTGTTCCTCCTCGTATTACCCTGGTAAAAACACCTTCTTTGGGCATGATGCATTTACCTGTCTGCTTAAAGATAGCGCACCCGCTATGACACTCTTTACCGATTTGGGTAATTTTCAGGATGACCTCTTCGCCTATACGTAGCTGAGTACCGATAGGTAAAGAACATAATTCCATGCCCTCGGTGGTAAGATTTTCAGCAAAATCGCCGGGACCGACGTCAAACCCGATGTCTCGCATCTTATTGATACTTTCACTGGCCAGCAGGCTAACCTGACGGTGTGTGGAGCCGTCAGCATGAGCATCGCCAATTAATCCGTAATTTTCCTTGAGGCTACCATCAGCTATAACCGTTTTTCTGGTTCCCTTTTCTTTACTGCTGCAAACCGCAATTATTTTGGCCATCACTTATGATCCTTTCATTAAAATAATTGGATGTTTTATTAGTACTAATTTGCTTGATAACACCCCCTCCTACAACCACATCATCCTGATAAAAGACAGCGACTTGGCTGGGAGTGATAGCTGATTGGGCTTCTTTAAAATTGACCCGGACATTCCCATTATCAATCGGGGTGACGATAGCCTCAGACTCTTTATGAGAGGAGCGGATTTTAGTCTTCAGTCTCATAGGTCGGTTCATCTTTTCAATCGCTATCCAGTTCAAACCGGAAACAATAAATTCATCTCCATATATGTCTTCTTTTATCCCCACGATTACGGCATTTCTCACGGTGTTGAGGGCTATAACATATTGTGGTTTTTGTGTTGATAGACCTAAACCTTTACGTTGACCGATAGTAAAAAACTGTATCCCTTGATGGCGCCCGAGTATACGTTCTTCTTTATCCAGAATTGGCCCGGGATGAGATACGTCTTTGAACATGGCGGTATAATCTCCGGAAGTAAAATTCTGGCTGTCCGACTTATCCGCTACCGGCAATCCGAGACGTGAGGCTATTTCCCTGACTTCAGTTTTGGTATAGTCCCCCAAGGGGAATACCATCCGGCGAAGTTGCTCTTGAGAAAGAAGAGACAGGAAATAAGATTGGTCTTTAGGTAAATCTTTGGCTTTTTTGAGCAGGTAGCGGCCGGTATTACGGTCATATTCTACTCTGGCATAGTGCCCGCTGGCGATATAATCGAATTCTAGCCCATTCCGGCGTGCTTGCTTGATAAGGGCGTCGAACTTAATACGATGATTGCACCTGACGCAGGGGTTGGGCGTTCTGCCGGAAAGGTATTCCCGATAAAAGTAATCCAAGACCTCTGTCTGATATTCTTTGGTAAGGTCGATGACATGAAAAGGAATTCCCAAACTCTGCGCCACTCTACGGGCATCATCAATATCCGTTTCTTCTCCAGGGCCGTAACAACCGTGGTGTAAGCCTTCCTTTTGCGTTGTCTCCCCAGTCCATATCTTCATGGTGATACCGGTTACCTGATAGCCCTGTTCTTTCAATAAGGCGGCAGCTACCGAAGAATCTACCCCGCCACTCATGGTAACCAGAACTTTAATGTTATTCATCAGATTTAGACTAGTCTTCTATCTACAACCCGCAGGTGGCCGGTATAGATGTTCATTTTCCTTCCCCGCACAAAACCGATAATGGTGACGCACAAGTCATTCGCCATCCTCATACTGAGGTCAGTAGGGACGGACACTGAAATGAGTATAGGTACTTTGCCCCTGGCCACTTTAAGCACCATCTCCGAAGGAGTCCGTCCGCTGGTGATGACCATGCGGTCTTTGGTTGGAATCCCTTTCAGAATACATTCTCCAAAGACCTTGTCAATGGCGTTATGCCTGCCAAGGTCGTTGCAGAAGACCAATATGTGTTTATTATCACACAGTGCGGCGCTGTGGACGCCGTTCGTGTTTTGGTACATTTCGGAACGAGTATCGAACTCTTTTACCAGCGCCAAGACTTCTCCTGGTGATATTGTGACATCAGATTCTACTTTAGCGGGGTGCTGGGCATCAGCGGCGGTGTAGAAGGCAGCCCCTCTACCGCATGCTGACGTTATGAGCCGCTTGAATAATAGTTCATGAGCAAGCTCATTATCCTCTTTAGTTTTCACTCGTACTACGCCCCTGTGGTCATCAACTGTTATGTTCCTAATTTAGTCTCTGTTGCTGATGAGTCCCTCAGCGAATAAGAAGCCAACAGCTAAATAATCCAAGTCCTCGGGAGTGCAAAGTAAAGTTACCAATTCTTGATCATTTAGAATGATAGTGAGTGGAGTTTGTCTAGATACCATTATCTTTACGGAATTCTTTTCTTCTCCTTCGACTCGTAGAACAGAAAGCTCAGCGACGCTGCCCATCGTAGTAATAGCTGCTGGGGATACTTCTTCTGTGTTATCTAGATTATTCATTTAGCAACTAATT
>JAQULX010000572.1 GCA_028718465.1 Dehalococcoidales bacterium
AAACTTAGGACAATCGATAGTTTGTGTTAGAGGATGGTAATTAAGCACACCCACTTTATACATATCGACGTAGCTATTTGTTTGCCGGATAATCTCAAGGGTAGTTTCGGGGTTTAACACAGGTTCGAGACTTACCCATGTTTGAATGCTGTGATATTTTGCTTGTTTTAAAGATATCATTCTTTCTACAGGCAAGGCAGCCCCCGGTTCCCACTTTAACGACTCCGCCTCATCTAGGCAGGTCAATGTCACTCCGAATTGGTCTTTATCAGTCAGTAGGTCGAAATCCCTTTCCGCCCGCCGCCCTCCCTTTGTGAGGATCATCACCTTAATTGAAGCGCCATGTATAATTCTAATAGCACGGCGAGTTAATTCGTATGGGTCATCAGTTGGGTAGGGGTCACAGGCGAAGCAAAGAAAGATCGAACGGCAAGGTGGTAACTCCGGGTAAGTACAAAGGTATTTTACATCCTCTTCGAGATTAAGCAGGATGTCTTTGCGTGGCTGTACGTTAGTATGAAACTCTTCGCGGGTCTTATGCATAACCGATGGCACATAGCAATATTGGCATAAATTTGAACATCCAGAAAAAAGATTCAATGCCCAATCAGCGTATTCCCCGGCCTTACCCTTCGGATGGTAAACGGCTTTCATTTTTCAACCTCCTTCTCAATAGTATTCCCGCATGGAGCACTACCCAACAGATAAACGGTCCAACCACCATAAGCAGAATCATGGGTAGCCAGGAATCAACCCAGAATTCATTGATAGCCGGGGCGTTCCAGTATCCCCATGTAACAACAAAATACGTAAGAGCTACCCAGGCTACAAAGCCGAAGGGAATTAAAATTAAACCGATAGCAAAAAGTAACGTTACCCATTTCCAATTTGATTCTTTCATACGCCTCCTTAAGATCGATCTCCCATGTAGCTATAGTAATAGGGTTTATTTTCATCCCGGTTCCAAAACTCCGACATCCAGTCGCTGTCGTTACATTCGACATGCAGCTCATAACCCTCGCCGTCGGTTGCCCAAATCACGTCCTCTGCATTGTGCAGGACCTGGCTGTCCAGGTTCTTGTGGTCAAAGCCACCCATTACCACCTTCTCCCCCGCCAGCGCCCTGTCTATAGCGTCACGGAGTGATGTGAGACCTTCCCTGTTGCCCAGGATACGGGCGTCAGAATGTTCAAACGGCTGATCGTAGATATGAATGATTTTCATCTATTCCTCCTTATATTCCGGGTATATTTTAAAATTGGGAATTTCCCTGATAATAATAATCGTCTTCTCGCTTTCCCCCAGGCAGGCGCTGGCCGTTAATTTACGCATGTGCCAACAATCATCCTTCGATATTACCCCGGCCCCGATGATGGGCTTGGACCGGAACGATTTAGGAGGATTTGGAACTATTAATCCATCGCACCATGCTTTCGCGCCACAAATTAGCGAATCTAAATCATGGAGCCTTTTATCCTTCGCAATGAATATAATTTCGAGATCATAGAATTCTATAGGTGATTTAAGATCAAGCGCACGACCCATCAGATAAGCTTCCTGGCGGGCTGCCTCCTCGACATCCCGGCGGACGGTCCAATGAACCGTCCTGAGTTCGTTGGTCTGTAGCTCGCGGTATGGAAGGCAAGGAAATTCAATTCTTAGCACTTGTTTAATTTTCATTTTCTTTCCCTTAGTTCTTCAAGTGTTAATATTTCTCCCTCTTTATAATCTATACACCCAGGATTGCCCGAATGGCATAGAATAACCTTTTTACCCGATGGCCTATCCTCCGTATATAACTCATGTCCGGCACGGCACAGCGGCCATTGTCGGCAATAATAGCCATCACTGTAATCCAGGTTGCCGCAGGGTGGTACTTTAATAGGCATATTCGCTCCTATTTTTTGAAATTTTTACCTGTCCAGAATTTTGGGGAGAGTATACGGGCATACATCGGACATCTCGATAGAATGCTTTTCGTTGGTTTAATTACAACAGGGGCCGGTGACCAATCCCGGCTTCTGAGATAACGTTCATAAGATTCAATTTCTCTAAATAATTCGGTAAAATCGCTACGAGTGGTACCAATTGAATCCACAATATAAAATACTGCATCGGTATACGTCGTGTCCGATAAACCACTACAGGCATTTGTATAACTACTGGCTGTTGTAGGAGAATTTACTATAATTATAGTTAGCATTTGCGATCAACCTCCCCCAATTTAATGATCTTGTCAGCGAGATTATTTATATATTCCCTCCAGCAATCCATACAACGTATATGCTTTTTGCCATTGCTTCTCATGGGTTTACCGACAGGGTTTGCCGCTGCCATACAATATTCTATACTTACCCCGCATTCTTCGTTGCAATCATGTCCCGGAGGTGGATTTTCATGGGTAGAGTTACAATTAATAACTTCTTCTAATAATAGATTAAATAGTTTACTCTTATTCATTTTCTTGCCTCAATCTTGCATACTTTAGTCGCCAGCCTGCAAAGCGTAGCCGACTGGTCTCGTACTATCTTAGCCATTTCATGTAGCGTAAGCGGCCTACTGTCTTTAGATATCACATGCGCTCGTTTGCCGGTAGAGATATAATTTACCAGGGTGTCACCGAAACCATTTACGGACAATATCCCGGCGTAGGGCGCTTCCTCGGTGACGAACTCTGAAGCCTTGCGGGCAATATCTACCGGTACCGCGAAATAGAAGAAGGTTGTCTTCCACTTTCCCAGGCTTCCGGCCTTATACATTTTGTGTTTGC
>JAQULX010000573.1 GCA_028718465.1 Dehalococcoidales bacterium
AGATACGGCTACCGTATGGGAAGCCTTACTGACGCTACCAGCCCGATTGTCGACGGCATGGTCTATGACGGCCTTTTCGAGCTGTTCTATGGTTATCATATGGGCAACACGGCCGAAAATATCGCCGCTAAATATAATATCAGCCGGTTGGAACAGGATACCTTCTCCGCCGAAAGCAACGCCAGGGCTATCGCTGCCACCAAAAACGGGAAATTCAAGGATGAGATAGTCCCCGTAGAGATCAAGGTCAAGAAAGAAGTCAAACTCTTTGATGTGGATGAACATCCTCGCGACAGCACCGTAGAAACCCTGGGCAAATTAGCCCCGGCCTTCAGGAAAGACGGCTCCATCACCGCCGGCAATGCTTCCTCTCTTAACGACGCGGCCGCAGCAGTACTCCTGATGTCGGAAGAAGCGGCTAAGAAATACGGCCTGGAGCCTATTGCTTATGTCAAATCTTACGCCTCCGGCGGCATCGATCCCGCTTATATGGGCATGGGCGCGGTCCCGGCGTCATATAAGGCTCTCAAACTGGCCGGGCTGGGAGTGAAAGACATCAACCTGTTTGAATTGAACGAAGCTTTCGCCTCTCAGTCAATCGGCTGCATGAGGGAGATGGGTGTCGATGGCAGTATCTGCAACGTAAACGGTGGCGGAGTGTCACTGGGTCATCCGATCGGTTGCACCGGCACCAGAATCGTTGTAACCCTTATGTACGAAATGAAGCGCCGGCAGAGCAAATATGGTCTGGCGGCTCTCTGCATTGGCGGCGGTCAGGGCATGGCCGTAGTACTGGAGAGAAAGTAGTCTACTCCTTAATAAGATCGTTTTTATGGAGCAGGCCTTCCGGGCCTGCTCCATTTTTATAAGACCGGCTTTCGCCTGTTGCCCCCTTAGCTGTCGCTGCTCCAGCATAACTTTTCTTTCTGGATTAGAATAATCTTATAGAGTATTATTAAGCCGGCTCGCGGAGCAAATGGGAATGAAGGCCAATATCAATAACCGGGAGAAACCCCGGATCGACTCCATTGTCTGGAATAACCTCACATGGACGGACATCTCTTTCCCCTCCCAAACTGAATCTGACCTGCTGGCGCAGAAATACGCCTTTCATCCCCTGGCGCTGGAAGACTCTCTCAGCCGCGGTCAGCTTTCCAAAGTAGATAATTATGTCAAGTATCTGCTGCTGGTAATCCACTTTCCCATAATGGAGGCCGATATTGTCAGGTCTGCCTGGATGGCTGTCATAATCGGCCAGGGTTACATCATATCATTCCATGACCGCTTTAAAGACCTGACTGACCTGATCGAGTCCTGCCGGAATAATGAGGAGACCAGAAACGAATATTTCTCCGACGGCTCCGGATACCTTATCTACCGCATTCTGGACAAACTTCTGGAACCCAGCTTTGTCATCTTAAACCACCTTTTTACCCGGATGGATGAAATCGAAGACGCTGTTTTCGATGATTCTTCCGATGACACTCAGGCCATATCCACTTTAAGACGAGAAATCATCGTATTCAGGCGCATCATCGGGCCGTCGAGAATGGTAATCCAGGACCTCAAAAACCGGATCGTGCCTTTCACGGAGCATAACCTGGATTTTTATTTCGATAATCTGATAGACCATCTCAATAGAATCTGGGATAATCTGGAAGAGTCCAAAGAGGTGATCGAAGTATTTAAGGACACCTACTTCGTGATGGTGACTAACCGCATCAACCGGATTGTGCAAACATTAACCCTTATTTCGAGCGTCCTGCTTCCGTTTCTGGTAGTATCCAGCATTTACGGCATGAACATAAACTTGCCCGGGGGAATCGAACGGGGCAGCCTGGCGTCTTTCGGCATCCTTCTGGGGATAATGGCATTCTTGTCAGGGGCTATGCTATACTTTTTCCACAGGAGGCACTGGATATAAATTATGAAAATCAAAGTCCTGGGAGCGCATAATACCGAGTCAGCCCACACCAAACACACCTGCCTGTTGGTAGACAATATTCTGGCCCTGGATGCCGGAAGCCTGACTGCCGGCCTTTCATTCGCCGACCAGATGAGGATTAAGGCTATTCTGATAACCCACGGCCATTACGACCATATTCGGGACATCCCCGCCCTGGCGATGGGCCTGTTCCTGAGGCGTAAATCGGTGGACCTTTACACCCATCAGGCAGTTTATGACAACCTCACACAGTACCTGTTAAACGACAACCTGTACCCGGAATTTCACAGGCGGCCGGAGGACAATCCCACTCTGCGGATGCATACCGTGGAAGCGTACCGGAAGTATGATATTGAAGGATACAGTGTGATGCCGGCTCCGGTGGCACATGCCATCCCGGCGCTGGGATATCAAATCACCGCGGCTGACGGAAAGACCATCTTCTATACCGGAGATACCGGGGCCGGTCTGGTGGGACTCTGGGAGCAGGTATCTGCCGACGTCCTTTTCATCGAGCTTACCGCCCCCAACTGGTGGGAGGAATCCGCCAAAAAGACCGGGCACTTCACCCCCAATCTGCTGGACCGGGAGCTCAGGCAGATGCTCGCAATCAGGGGTTCCCTCCCTCGGGTGGTGACCGTCCATATCAATCCGGGAGATGAAAGCGAAATCAGAGAAGAAATCGCCGCGGTATCAAGTTCGCTCGGAGTTAAAATCGAGATGGCTTACGAAGGGATGGAGGTAGAGGTTTAGGACAGGTCGAAAAGCCGGAATTCATAGCTGATGAAAACGTCGGCAAGCTCGCCAGGCTGCTCAGGCTCCTG
>JAQULX010000574.1 GCA_028718465.1 Dehalococcoidales bacterium
TTAACGTAGTATTCCTGCTCGACACGGTAACCGGCGGAAGAAAATACGCTGGCTAAGACGCTGCCTAGGATAGCTCCGCGGCCGTTCCCGACGTGAAGCGGTCCCGTAGGGTTGGCGCTGACAAATTCAATCTGGATGCTGCTGCCTTGCCCGATATTGCTATCGCCGAATCTCTCCCCCGCCTCCAGTATGTAGTTTACCTGTTCGGTCAGCCAGCTATTCTTCAGGGTAAAATTAATAAAGCCGGGAGAAGCCACCGTGATATCGGCAACATTGGAACCGGTATCCATCAGTTTGACCAGGTCCAGAGCTAACTCCATTGGATTGCTCCGGGCGGCTCTGGCCAGCTTCAGGGGAAAACTGGAAGCATAATCCCCATGGTCCGGATTCTGCGGCCTCTCCAGGGCCTCTTCCGGCAATGCTAATACCGGGATTTTTCCAGCCTTCTGAGCAGCCTGGGCTGCCTGGGACAACATGCCGGAGAGATGGTGTCTGACTGCAACTATCCCGTTGATTTCGTTCAAATTTACCAAAATATCACCTGCCCTAGAAATTAAATAAAAATATCCAGTTTACGCATGAATTATAGCACAATACGAACAGATTGATAATCCGCGAGTTAAGCGTCTCTCGTAAGGGCTAAAAAGGTGAATAGCTCATGGTGGCTGATATGGTCACCATGAGCTATCAGAATACGCGGTATGCCGCGTTTATTTAATAGCGTAAGCTACCTGGACGTTGATGATGATGTCAGATTCACCCGGCGAGATGGCTGTCTCGGGCGCAGAGCCGGCGGCAGCATCCCTGGCAAAATAGATACCATTGTAAGGGATGGGTGGAGCAGAGACATTCTCTGAGACATAGGTGGATTTACCCAGTGTTACCCCTGACAGTGAAGCAAGCTGCTCTGCTTTGCCACTGGCATCTTTCATGGCCTGATCCCGCGCCTCGGCATAATATTGCTCGGGGTTATCTACCGTGAAACTGATCCCGTTGATCCGGGTCAGGTCACCGCCGGCCGCAGCCACAGTATCGATTATAGAACCCACATTCTCCATATCCCTGATCTTGGCGATAACCATATTGTTGACCCGGTAGCCGACTACTACTTCCTGCGAACCCTCGTCATCCCACCGTGTTATCTGATGAATACTGAAATTGGTAGTCTGGATATCTTGTTCAGCCACACCGGCTTCTTTTAAAGCTGTCATGATTTTTTCCATAGCGGCAGCAGCCTGCGATTGGGCTTCAGATACAGTAGCTGTTTGAGAAGAAACCCCCAGAGTCAGGTTAGCTATATCGGGGACCACAGTGACTTTTCCTTCGCCATTGACCCAGATTCCAGTCTGCTGACTGTTCAGGTTTACATCTACCGGCAGAACATCCGCAGCCGTTACGCCGGCTGCGGTGCAGCCGGTCAGGCCGACCAGCAGCACCAGCAAAGCCAGCCCTACTGCAAAAAACAGTTTGATTTTCATTTTAGCCTCCAATATTTTATTCATCTATATCATAAAACGAATATGGTCTGGAAAGGTTAGCAATCGCTTTAACTTAATCTTAACTAAAGGTTAGCAAGGAATAGCGGGGGTAAAGTTATAAGTTTTTGGCTGGATGAGAGGAATATATTTCTCCTTGCTTGAGAGGAGAGAACTTTCTGAACTTGCTTCATATCCCTCTACCGATACAGGTCCGGGTGAGGGAGCAGTCCTTTCTCCTGTCGTCTTTGGTTCTTACCGGGCGGATTGGGACATATTGCTAACAGACCTGTCATATTCGTTCAGGGATTTGGCAATAGCGTCACGAATCGCCGGTCTTACCTCAGGAGGAGCATTATCGAGGGCCTTTTCCAGGTCGGACAGACGCGCCCAATGGCTGTCGATAATTTTCTTAAGGATCTCCCAGTCTTCGGACTGTGTGATATTGGTCGGAAGATTGGAATATCCGGGTCCGCCGTGGATTGACCAGTTCTGGACGCTGACTTCCGGAGCGTTGAACCGAGAGGCAGCCAGCCCTCTTTCTACGGAATCCAGATTAGTATCCGGCAACACAGTATCCGGAACAGCTCGAGAAGCTGCGGGCATCGAAGACTCCGGAGACGGCTGAGGCGCGCTGAACGGAACTGCCTGTAATACCTCCGCAGATGCATCGGCAGCAACCCCAGGAGCTGAGGCAACTCCCAATGCAGGCTCCTGGACCATGGATTTATCATCCGGCAGTCCAGTATCAGGTTGCGCCGGAAGGTCCGCATTATTGCCGGAAGGTTCAGGCCTATCCCTGCCCCCGGCCAGGTTAGACGATATATTCTCCAGATTGGTATTTAGAAGCTGAGCCGTTATCTGGACCTCCTGCGGATCACCCTTGGAGGCCATATAAACTATTTCTTCTGTCCGCCGGTCAGCAAATTTGTTATTCAGTTCCGCTTTGCCCAGGTCGGAAGGAGTAACCGATAACTGTACCTTTTCCGATGCCAGCTTAACTGAATACAGGGGATCATCCGGCATGCTGAAGCTGGACGCAGCCACCACACCTCCTCCGCTCAAAACCATAACTACCACGGCAACCACCGCCAGAGACCAGCCGGGCTGCCGCTGCCAGATCCAGGAAAGGAATGAACGCTGCCGGCTCTTTTTCATCTCCATATCACGGAGAGCGGATTGAAACTCGTACCTGGCCCGGGCTTTAAACTCTGCCCGCGGCTGAACATTGGAGGCAATTTTGGCATGCAGAGCAGTCCGCAGCAGGGGTTCCAGGTCGGCTGCCTGCTCCG
>JAQULX010000575.1 GCA_028718465.1 Dehalococcoidales bacterium
ACCCTTTCAACCAGAGCATATTTCACACAGTCAATTATCTCTATGGCAATTATGTCCCAAGCAATGGGAATATGTCTATATTCAAAAAATGAGGAGGTCTTCAAATGGCAATCTCATTCTGGGATCGTGTTACCACCAAGCTCTCGAGGAGAATTTTAAGCGCAAAATGGAACTTGGCCATGACTTGGATTATGATATCTGTGCTGACTACTTCTCTACTATCTGGGATAAAAGCGTGGCTTCATCGTGGAACATCAACTGGAATGACAAAGACCCGGGAGTATTAAAAGATTTAGGATTTGCTCTTCTTGATAAATATCTTGAAACTGTTGCTCCTGCAATAATTCCTCAATGTGTTGAGCTCGAAATAGAGAAAGAATTCGAAGACACCAGCTTCGTAATACGTATAGATCTTATTGATATGAATGGAGTAGTGATAGATCACAAAACCTCCTCAAAATCGTATACACAAGCCGATGTGGATAAAGATATGCAAGCTTCTGCATCGGCTTTTATGCTTGATAGACCTATTGTTTTCCAGAACCATGTCGCGGTCAAGACACGCAATCCGCAAATTCAGATTGTGAAAACATATCGCACAGACCTTGACGTCAGTTGGTGGTATAGAAAAGCTGTTGCTATTTTGCATCACATGAAAACTGGCTATGCACCTCCGAATGAAGATGGCTGGTGGTGTAATCCAAACTATTGCGATTTCTATGACGAATGTAGAAAGGATTTAGCAAGGAGCATTTCATGAGCAACGAGACAGATAATGTAATCGAGGATCGTATATCACCTCGAATAGCGGTATATCGGCTGGCGGTTAAATATGGTGAAGAGACCTTGAATACCTTATTGAAGACTAAGAGCGTGATTGATTCTTCCATCATTCGAGTAACACAATCTCTTGAAGATGACCGTGCAATGATAAAACGATTAGAAACGATGCTAAAGGAGAGCAAGAATGTTATCAGAACAGAAGAAAAAGGAAATTCTGGCAGAATTAGCGAGGAAACCACTTGAACGCATACTGGCGATTGGTATAACGGGAAGTGGTAAATCATTCCAGTGGCTTAACTTGGCAAATACACTCATGCCGCTGGGCGTGAAATTCAGAGTTATAGATACTGATAATGACATTGACTTTATGCTCAGAACTCAATTCGAACATTTGCTTCCTGAGAACGACGGCAATGTCTATGTTATGCCTGCCTATGACTGGTTAGAATATGAAAAATCGGTAATGTGGGTTCAGCAGAAGCCCCTTAACGAAGCCCAGTTAAAATCTCTTTCCCCTTATCAGCTTCAAGCCTATAAAGCGCCTTTGATGCCATATGACTGGGTAGTTGTAGATAAAGCTAACAACGCATGGTCATCGGTTCAGAACCACTTCGTAAGTGAAGTATTTGGCGAGAATAAAGGTGAATACTTTCTTCAAATACGCAAGAAGTTGTGGGCAGGTGGAGATATAGGCAAATCCGGCAAGAAAGTCACCAGCGTTGCTCTTGAAGCACTTGATGGCTGGAAGGATTGGTCAGTAATCAACGGCCTCTATGATGATTGGATAAACCCGATCGTATATCGTATCAAATGCAATGTGTATGCCACGTCAGATGTCGAAACATTGGGGCGTGAGGAAAAAGACCCTGAAATCCTCAGCATGTTCGGTGATGTGAAGATAAAACCGGCAGGCCAGAAGAAGCTTGGTGGTCAGATGCACACAATATTCCTTTATATACCAGGAACCGAGCGTTGGTCAGTGTCAACTCTCAAAGATAGATCAAATCGCGTTTACTTCAAGAAAACCCCGCTAAATGACATATATAATCAATATCTATTCGCAAAAGCTGGCTGGCCATTGGTTGAGGAGGAATAACATGAAGCTTAAACGATGTGTAGTTCTTTCGTCAGAAGTCATGAATGAAAACGGTATGACAGTATTTTATCTTCCGGAAAATGGCACACCTATAGGTTTATCTGTTCAGGGGATTGACTCGAAGAAATACGTCGCGATTTCGATGCCAGCTGAAACCCCCGAAGAATTAGCTGCAGTCAAAAAAGCGATGGAATTGAGTGTGGATAATGCAGGCTAAGTTTTTGTTATCTCCAACGGAAAACTCGCTTGCTGAAGAGCTTGAAGATGAAGCCATAACGAGTTCAATCCCAGAGCAAAAGGGTGCTGATATTCTACTCTACACAGACAGCGGAATTGTAGGGTTTCAGCGTAAGAAAGCTCCTCACGACTTCGTTTTATCGGTAACAGATGGAAGATTCGCCCGGCTATTGCCTTTGCTAACAAAGAACTGCACATTCAGCCGGTTAATAATTGAAGAAAAATTCTCATTCTACCGTGATGGAACTCTTGACTTAGGGAGATTTAAGGGCGGCAGTAGAATATACACTCGCTTTACTGATAGAAGCATTCATGGTATTCTTAACGACATTGAATTCATTTGGGGTGTGCATGTTCATACCACTCGAGACATAAAAGACACTGTTACATATCTCAAGAGCGTTAGGGACTTCATGTCCTCTAAACGCCATATGGGATTGTTTACTCGGCCAAAAGCAAAGGGCACATGGGTTGTTCCAACAGGCGAAGATATAGAACTCTGGATCCTACAAAGCTTTCCGGGTATTGGTCCCAATTCCGCTAGCGCAATTATTGAGAAGTTCAATGGACGTATTCCCCTCTGCTGGACTTGCACGATTGATGAGCTTGCTAGCATTAAAGGTATAGGTAAGAAAAAGGCAGTAGAACT
>JAQULX010000576.1 GCA_028718465.1 Dehalococcoidales bacterium
AAATGACAGCGATTACAATTCTGGTTCTGCTTCTGGCTATTCCTGTCATGCTGATTCCAGTAGCCTTCGTCTGGTATATAATTACCGGTGGAACTTATGCCGCAGTTAAAGAGGCACAGGGGAGAAATATAACTGAGGGTAAAGCAACTTAAATATTGACATAATATACGATAAGCTAACACATACCTAAGGAGTTGACATGTTATCATTGTCAGAGTAGGGCTGGATATATAAGAGTACATCCAGCTCTACTTATTTAGTGCGGTTCTTCCGGTTTGCCTGTTATATTATTCAGTATACATATTATCATTTGCCTGGTCATTTCATTGATTCATGTTCGTAGTCTAATATTAGAGAATTTGCTTTAATTGAAACATTTCCGCATAATAAATTGTAACCGAATAGCAGCGGAGGTTAGGTTATATGGCAGCTATCGAGCAAGAAATAACAGAACTGATGCAGGAGCATAAAGCTATTAGAGAACATACAAAATTTCTTATTAACTCTCTGGATAGGTTAGTCGGGCAATTAAGTCAGGAGATTACACATTCGAACCAATTAAAGGAAAGGATAACGCTTTATCTCTGGTCATTATATGACTTCCGGGAAGCTGCACGACGTCATATTACCTTGGATGAACGCATTTTTGAACTACTTCCCGCCAGTTCCTTAGTAGAGCTAGGTGGAGAACATGATAAGATTCGTAAACAGATAGACGAAGCTATATCGCTAGCTGAGAATGCTGTCTATAGCAACTCTCGTCGAGAAGCATTAAAAAAATATGCTTTGAAAATCAAAAAATCAGTTAGTGAAATATGTAAATTGGTAGAAGCCCATATTGCTAAAGAGGATGAATTACTAAAGTAAGTTATAGAATATTCAAGGGCGATTTTACATATTTGGTATCATAGAAGCGTTATATATTATCCAACTATATTTCTGGTATCCACTACACAGTACCCAGCGGAGATACTTGATTTAACTATACATTATATCTCGTTGAGTTACACACAGGGCGTTTACTTCATGCTTGCCGAAACATAACCACTGCGGTAAAATGCACTGAAGGAGATTTGAATGATATATTGGGCGCCGTTATTACATTTTTACCAGCCACCGACACAATCTCACCGGATTCTGAGTAAAGTTTGTAATGAATCGTATCGACCCCTCATCGATATGTTTAAAAATAATCCCGCGGCAAAGGTAACCGTTAATATATGTGCCATACTTACCGAACTTCTTATGCAGCATGGTATGGCCGATGTTATAGAAAGCCTGGCTGATCTGGCAAAAAGAGGGCAGGTTGAATTCACCGGTTCAGCTAAATATCATCCCATACTCCCCTTGATTCCACAGGACGAAATAACGAGACAACTCCAACAGAACTATGGGACTAACCGCCGCTTCTTCGGCCCGGTATATTCTCCCCGTGGCTTTTTCCCGCCGGAGATGTGTTACAGCAGAGACATCGTAAAACCTTTACTGGAAGCAGGGTGCGGATGGATAATCCTGAGCGGAATAGCCTGCCCCAATGATTGGCCTAAGAATGTCATTTTTCATGTTGAGATCCCTGGTGGTAAAGTGCCGGTCTTCTTTCGGGATGATATATTGAGTAATATGATATCATTCCGTAACATCGATGCCGCCGGTTTCTTAAAGCATCTGGTAGCTTTGAACGGCAGTAATAAGAATACTTATGTTGTTACTGCTATGGATGCAGAGACGTTCGGTCATCATATCAAGAACTGGGAGAAGGATTTCCTGGAGGAAGTATATCGGACACTTGGGGGTTATATTTCAGATGCAGGGATACATGGTGAGCAGCAGTTACGGGCTCCCGTTAAAAAGCAGAAAAAAGATTCTACGGTGCAAACGGGTGGTGATAGAATACGTGCCGTAACTATAAGTGAGCTACTTACTCTATTTCCCCTAGGTGCCTCTGTAGATCCAAAGGTATCTTCGTGGAGTACAACCGGAGATGATTTGAGAACATCGAATCCTTTTCCTCTATGGAATGCACCGAATAACCATATCCATCAACTATTGTGGGAGCACATGAATATTACTATTGGAGTGGTGAATAAGGCTGTTATTGCAGCTGATAATGAGACCAGCAAATATCATGCCGGGTTGGCAAGGAAGCTCCTTGATTTTGCGTTTCACAGTGACCAGTTCTGGTGGGCATCACAAAGACCAAACTGGAATATAAACATGATAAACAAGGGTCTGTTGGAGCAGCATGAAGCCTTGATGAATGGGTATAAATCGATTACAGCATGTGGAAGACTCAGCTCGGAAGAAAAGCGAGAATATCATTATCGTGAGATTGCAGCAAGAGACGTAAGAACCCGAATACGTAACTACCTATACGAAGTATAATCTTAATAGCTTTTATTAGTTATGGAAAATATATTATCGGCAGCTTCTATCACCAATAATTTACCAACTCGTTTAATCGGACAAACTGTTGTCTATTATCCAACACTGACTTCGACTAATGATATAGCAAAGCAGGAGGCACGGCAAGGTGCATTAACCGGGACAGTTGTGGTTGCAGACGAACAAACAGGGGGAAAAGGGCGTCTGAAACGTGTCTGGTTATCGCCTGATGGTTGTATTGCGCTGTCTATTGTTCTTAGGCCTGATATCGCCCATCTATCTTCTCTCATAATGCTGGCTTCTCTGGGGGTAGTCCGCAGTATACAGATGACCACCGGTTTAAAGGCACAGGTTAAATGGCCTAATGATGTCCTGGTAAAT
>JAQULX010000577.1 GCA_028718465.1 Dehalococcoidales bacterium
AATGTTCCTCGTATTTTCGACAGGCGGCCAGGACAGCAGCCTATCGGTCCAGCTATAAAGCTCGGGCATGCGGCGTTCATCCAGATTACGTTTGATGTTATAAGCCAGCAGCGGGTGGTACCGCAGTCCCAGGGTATCGCCGCCTCTATACCTTTTCCACAGCATGGCCATTTTGAACAGATTGTAGCTAAAGGCGGAAGCTGTCTGATACTTGTCCAGGAGATTTTGCAGGTAATACCAATCTTTTTTAACCCCTGCCCATTCCTCCCAGGTAAGTGTGTTTCCAAGTAAGGTCAGCCGGTTGCGCCCCCTATCTTTGGCAGCTTCCAGAGCCTGTTCAGCCATTTCAGCGGCTCTGGCTACCGGGTAATTCGCTCTGGCAAAACTCAGACCCGCAGAGAGACTGAGACCAGTATTACCTGCAAACTTGCGGAAGTCCTGGTTGATTTGCTCGGCCAGTGACAGTACCTTGTCCCAGGGGCCGACAAAAAATAAATCATCTCCGCCGGAGTAAACGGTATAACACTCCTGGTATTCATCGGTTACCAGAGAATCTATATAACCGGTAAAAAAGGAGTCCATCAGCCGGCTGAAAGTGGTCTGCCTGGAAATGGTATCCAGTGAGTTATTTTGTCGCTTTAACCCGAAAGCCAGCATTCTGCCCAAATTGTCCACATCTGCCTTGAAAAAACCCAGCAACTTACGTCCGTCAGCCAGTTCCGCCATGTCTTCGAAGGTGAGAATTCTATTTTCATTTCTGCCAACGTGAGTGGCCAGATATTTCAAAGAAGCCGGATACCGGGAAACATCCAGTAAATCCGGGTTATTCAGCTTTTCTACCAGGTAAGGGCTGCCAGCAAATTCAGGAGTTTCTGAAATCTCGATAGAATAGTCAAAAATATTCAGTGAACCGGAGCGGCCATCCGGATAGAAAGCAATATATTGGGTTTCAGGTAAGCGACTGCCGATTTCACTTTCCTGAGAGCATCGAGGACAGGAGCCAGTACCGGGGGCCGCCGGGTATTTCTTGCAAGAGTCACAAAGCAGGCTTCCCGAAAATGATACCGGTAGAATGAAGCCAGTGTTTTTCCATCCTGTAGGATCTTGCAAAAGACTACTATAGCGGTTCTGCTTTTTCTGATTCAACCGATCTTTTACCTGTTGGATAACTGAACTGAAGCCGCATTGTAATTCATCAGGGCTGCCAGATTTAAACCCGGTATCACCGAAAGCCTGCCAGGCCAGGTTTAAAGAGAGTTCGCCGTTGCGGTGATTAATCAGCCAGCTATCGATCCGCTCCTGAGTTTCTTGAATAGCCATAACAGTTTCCGGTAAATTGGGTAATAGAAGATAAAAATTGCCTCCGGAACTGATAATAATGTTCCAGTCGGGCAGTTGCATCCGGTGTAAAATCTGGTGGGCTGCCACCTCGGAGCATAACTGGATAAATAGAGAGCGTGCTCTCAGTTGCCGGGCTGTTCCTTTGGAGGCTGAAGTCGGGATATCGAAAATATAGCTCTGGATACCGGAGATATCCCCGGCTGCGATAATAAACCGGTTGGTGGCAGGGTTATTAATATCCTTCAGAGATAAGAGACCATTTTTTTGGTGGTGCTGATACAGGCAGGCGGCGATGGCGGCAGTGGTCTTTAAATGGTCAAATAGGGAGATATCCGGTACGGCTTCCTGAGTGTTGCTGGGAATGCACCAGGTATGGGAGAGCACCAGACTGGTTAAATGCTGGACGAAGGAAACATAATCCACGCTTGGCAAGCTGTCTACATATTGTTTAAAACTGGTGCCAAAGGCTTTAATCAGGTTATTCATTTCACCAGGCTGATACTTATCATACTCAACGGGGAAAAGTTTTTGTCCCTGTTCCCGGGAAATGAAAGCTGGCAGCGGTACCGGGTGAAACTTCAGGTTCAGGTCCCGATCGTCCGGGTTATCCAACCTCTGAATGACTGAAGCCAGCGGAGTAGTCTTGTAGTCCTGGTAGCGGTCACTATTTTCCGAACGTTCGGCAGAGGAGAGGTTGTCAGCCTGACTGATCAGTGTAGCGAGGGCTCGCTGATGAGAGTCCTGGATGCTTTCTACCAGGTATTCGTCTGGAAAGGCACGGCGGTTCTGGTGGTGCTTTTGCACCAGTTCTTTCAGCAAATCCGCATCAGCTATATTTGCAAAAACATCCCGGAACGAGCTGATAAAATCGGCTGAGAATTTGGGGTGTTGCCCTTTATCAATGTCCTGGAAACTGCCCCGGCCCAGCAGCTTGCCAATATCATGCAGGAAAGCGGCCAGTAATACGGTTCGGTACTCTATTCCCCACTGTGCCTGACCCCCGCTGTCTTGAAGATAATGCGCGTTAAGGTGGTCTATGACGATTCTCCTTTATGACAGCAACTTTACTGCGATTATATCACGTTACCCTGTAAAGTTCACCTGTGTGTGAGTTATTTGACACTTAAGCAATCCCCTTTCGAGGATTATTATCTTTCTCACTCATAGGTACTAAGATCATCCAACCCGGCGACATCATAAGCAATCCCCTTTCGAGGATTATTATCTTTCTCACACGGAAGAAAATCCTTGTAATCTTTACCTGGGAATAGATAAGCAATCCCCTTTCGAGGATTATTATCTTTCTCACCGCCGTGCCTGTTTTTAAGCTCATTTTGCGAGAGGGTCAGAAATTCTAACAAAATATTAACAAAATCCCCCTAATTTTACCATTTTTGAACATCGAGCGAGTTAAAAG
>JAQULX010000578.1 GCA_028718465.1 Dehalococcoidales bacterium
CAATGGAAGAAGGAGCAGCAGCGGTTGCTCACGGTTGTACAGGTAAAGGGAATGATCAGGTCCGTTTCGATATTTGTGTCCATGCGCTTGCTCCTCAACTCAAAGTGATTGCACCCGCGCGTGAATGGAAAATGACCCGCGAAGAGACTTTTGAGTATGCTGAAAAAAATAATATACCTGTACCCATTACCCGTAGCAGTCCCTATTCCATTGATGAATGTCTCTGGGGCAAGAGCGCCGAGTGCGGTATCCTGGAAGATCCTTGGACCGAACCACCGGATGACGTCTGGACATGGACAAGGTCGCCTGAAAAAGCGCCAAACAAACCTGTTTATGTTGAGATCACTTTCGAGAAAGGCATACCCGTCAGTCTTGATGGTGAGGTGATGGACGGTGTCAGCCTTATACAAAAAATGAATGAACTCGCAGGACTGCATGGCATTGGCCGCATCGACCATATCGAAAACCGGCTTATAGGGATCAAATCCAGGGAAACATACGAAGCTCCGGCAGCCGTAGTTTTACTGCAGGCGCACAAGGCTCTCGAAGCGATGACACTCTCGAAGGACCAGCTTCGTTTCAAAGAGAAAACCGCAATAGAGATTGCAGATATCATCTATAACGGACTATGGTTCACCGCGCTCAATCGTGACCTTTCTGCTTATATTCAAAGTTCGCAACGATTCGTCTCCGGTACTGTCAGGGTAAAACTTTTCAAAGGAATAGCAACGGTGGTGGGGCGGACATCTCCCAAATCACTGTATAACCTGAGCCTCGCCACATATGATAAGGGCGATCAGTTCGATCAAAGTGCCGCAGTGGGATTCATTCACCTCTGGGGATTGCCTGTAACCACCCAGGCACAAGCCCAGTTGCTGGCAGACGCCGATGATCCTATGAAATTGATCGCCTCTCCTAAACCAGCTAAGAAAAAACGCTGTTAATAGCGGGGATAAAGACTTTAGTTGGACATGTCGAGAAATAAATACCTTAAGTCTGCAGAAGGTTAGGTAGAAAAATGAACCATATAAGGGGTCGCTTCCAGAAAGATGCCGATAACCTGGCGCTCAAGTATAGTGCTTCAATTGGTTTTGACCTGGTACTTGCTCCCTATGATATCATGGGCAGTATGGTTCACGCTCTCATGCTGTCTAAACAGGGAATAATAGCTGAACAGGAAGCAACAAAAATAGTCCGCGGACTTGAAGAGATCAGCCATGAGATTTCCGACGGGTCTTTTCAATTTAAAGAGGAACTCGAAGATATTCACATGAACATAGAATCACGGTTAATCGAGAAAATAGGAGATACCGGTAAAAAGCTCCATACTGCGCGCAGCCGGAACGACCAGGTAGCTCTTGACATTCGGCTCTTTTTGAAATATGTCATTAATTGTACCGTGGACAATTTGATCGAACTGCAAACCACGCTCGTTGAAACGGCCGATAAATATAAGAACATCATCATTCCAGGCTATACGCACCTGCAGCAGGCACAACCGGTACTGCTGGCACATCACCTCCTTGCTTACTACGAGATGCTGGAACGCGACCTCGGCCGGTTTGACGATTGTTTCGCAAGATCGGACGTCATGCCGCTCGGCAGCGGCGCTCTAGGTGGCGTACCCTATCCAATTGACCGTCAATACGTGGCTAAAGAACTCGATTTCAACGAGATAAGCCGAAATAGTATTGACGCTGTTTCAGACAGGGACTTCATAATTGAGTACGAGAGCGCGGCCTGCATTTGCATGATGCATCTGTCACGCCTTGCCGAGGAATTAATAATATGGTCGTCATCTGAATTCGGTTTTATCGAACTCGACGATGCTTACACGACAGGTTCCAGTATTATGCCACAAAAGAAAAATCCCGACCTTGCCGAGCTTGCAAGAGGTAAAACAGGCAGGGTTTTCGGCAGCCTTGTCGCGATCCTTACCACTATGAAAGGTCTGCCCCTTGCCTACAATCGTGATCTCCAGGAAGATAAGGAAGGTCTTCTAAACGCATTCTTTACACTATCCAACACTATTGAAATATTTGCCGCGATGCTTAAGAACCTGAAGGTCAACCGGAAAGCGATTGAAGCCGCTGTTCGGTCTGGCTACTTGCTTGCCACGGACATTGCTGACTACCTTGTCAGCAAGGGAATCCCCTTTCGGGATGCCAATGAAATAACTGGCAGGCTTGTAACATATGCAATAGGCGTTAATAAATCATTTAGCGATCTGACTTTAGCTGAGTATCGCCAGTTTTCTGAAAGCTTTAATGAAGATGTTCTGGCTGTCACCCTGGAAACCTCTGTAAATGCAAGGAAGGTTACTGGTGGAACGGCACGGAATGAGGTTGTCAAACAGATAAAGGCAGCCAAAAATAGGATAAAGGAATGGCGAGTGAATGAACAGGAAAATTAAGATTGCACCCTCTATTCTCTCGGCAGATTTTGCCCGATTGGGCGAACAGGTTGACCGCGTTACCAAAGCCGGGGCAGACATGATCCACATCGATGTCATGGACGGATGCTTTGTACCTCAGATAACTATAGGCGCTCCCGTTGTATCCTCTTTACGGAACTGGACCAATTTGCCGCTCGACGTTCACCTGATGATAGAATCCCCCGAGAACCAGATCGAGCAGTTTGTTAAAGCCGGAGCCGATATCATCACGGTTCACTATGAGACTTGCCGTCATGCTCATCGTATCATACAGCTTATTAAGGGGTTTAAAGTTAAAGCCGGAATTTCCATTAATCCCC
>JAQULX010000579.1 GCA_028718465.1 Dehalococcoidales bacterium
CGCTTTCATTCTTCTGATCGATAAAGAACTGGTTAAAGCCGATGGTGCGCAGCTTGCGGATATCATTAAACATACCGAATGGACGGCTATTTAATATCTGCCAGTAATTGTCTTCTTTCCTGACCGGGAAAATAAACCCCTTTTCATCCACCAGTTTTTCGTCCTTGATTTCGATTTTAGTATTGACTAAAACGATATCCCCATGACAAAAAATAACCACTTCGCGGTTCTGAAATCCGGCCAGTTCGACCAGCGAGAGCTCGGGAGAGAGGACAGGAATAACATTATGTTGAAGACAAAACAGAGCGTCGATATCATTAAAAACATTCATTGAGTAGTCAAGGTATACCGGAACATTAAAGTTCTCCCGGCGGCTGAGAAAACCGGGGTTGCCGGCTAAAATGGCGCCCGGCCTTTTCCGTCCCAGCAGGGCAATAGAGCGGGAAAGTTCGGCGTCATTCATAATGCGCGGCAGATAAGCTCCCAAAACGGTCCTCTCCCGCCACTCTCCCGGCTCCGGGAAGTCCGGGGCAAAAATATCATAGAAGACTATATCAGCTCCCGAATCTGAGATCTCTTTTGCTTCCACTAAAGAATAGGCTCTAGCCATAAAACGCTGAAGCAACGGAGCCCGCCGTTTGATTATTCGTGGCAAGATGGCCCGGACCGGTCTTCTGGACGGACTATTGATCTGCGTTCTCTGGATGTGGAAATCGGGCTCTACCTTAATTCCCGGCGAGGAAGTCAGAAAAATCCGGGAGCCTTCTGCCGCTCCTGTATTTAGATTTACCCTGTCTCCGGCTTGCGCTGAGGATACGGTCTGCCCGCTCTTGCTTATTTCCTGAACAACAGCGCCGGTTATATTATCATTGCCCCAGATGCCAAGACCATCTCCTGAAGAAACCGGCCTCTGAAGTGTTATTTCCTTGTTTTCAATCGTTCCCAGATAAGCGCCGCGATTCATGGGTTTTTCCGTAGAAAGCAACTCTTTTTCCCCGGTGATAAAACCTTCGGTAAATTCCCGGTTGAACACAACCTCGATTTCTGTTAGCTCTTTCTGCGGTACGGCAAAGCTGCCTTCCAGGTAAGAGTCAATAGCTTTTCGGTAAAGCCTGGTCGCTACCGCCACATATAACGGGGACCGCATGCGTCCCTCAATTTTAAAAGCCTTGATGCCGGCTTTGATAAAACCGGGAATTTGTCTTACCAGGCATAGTTCCCGGGTGCTTAAAGGGTAATAATTGTTGAATTTCTGCCGGCAAATCTGCGCACAGCAGCCGCGATTGCCGCTCCTCCCACTAACGAAACTGGAGAAGAGGCAGAGACCGCTGTAGCTGAAACATAGAGCGCCGTGTACGAATATCTCTACCTGGGCCCCTGCGTCGATCATCTTTTTAATATCAGCCAGAGACATTTCCCGTGGCAAAATAATCCTATCAGCCGCTTTCAAAATACCGGCGGCAGCAGCATTGCCGACGGCTCCCTGGGTGGACACAAAAACCGCCAGATCCGGAAAATTCTTTTTCACGATATCGATAAAGCTGAGATGCTGAAGAATAACTCCGTCGATGCCGGCTATATAAGCAGAGGAGAGCGTGCCAAAGAAACGTGCGACCTCACTGTTCTTGACCAGGGTATTCATTGTCAGATAGACCTTTACCCCCTGGCCGTGGCAGTAGCCTACGGCTTTTTTTATCTCTTCCATGGAAAAGTTGCGGGCATGGACCCGGGCGTTGAACTCCCGGGTACCGAGATAAACCGCATCCGCTCCATTTATTACCGCCGCCTGTAAACTCTCGAAATCGCCCGCGGGCGAAAGCAATTCCGGTCTAAGTGAATACCTTGTATATCCCTTATCGGATACCATATTATGTCAATAACCCCTTCTCTATTAAAGTCGGCAGTATCTTGTTCCTGGTAATTGAAGGCAGCATGGTCCAATCGTCGTTCTTATCAAACCAGACGAGTTTTTTGACTTCTGCGCCAGGTTTCAACTCACCATGATAATTACCATTATATAATTCCACCCTCACCAGGGCATCCGGATTTTCTTCGGCAACATCCTCGAACTGTCCTATAAAATCCAGCGTGGCAAGATCCAGCTCTATTCCCAGCTCTTCCTTCACTTCGCGACAAAGCGCCTGAATGGCGCCTTCGCTATCCTCAGGCCTGCCTCCCGGCAATAGATAGAGGTCTTCTCCTTCCTCTTCCTGAAGCAGCAATTTGTTGTCCTTTATAACACACAAAGCGTATTTATAGTACATTACCATGTTCCATCAGTCCTCTTTGTAAACTGATTGTTATTCCTAAGATAACAAAGTCCAACTGTTAAATCAAACTATATGCGCTGCCCGTTTGTTCTGAAGCGATTATCCGGACGATCCATTACTATTTTCTTATTTACTTTTTCAGCCCATCCAATAAAATGTGAGTGGTGGGTTCTGCCCCAGTTATATTTGTTTAATTTAGTTTGAGATACTATTACCTCTAAAGGAGTACTAAGATGGTGACTGCTCCGGATAAAATCATTATCCAGGCCGGCGACACAGAAATAGTTTTCGATGAATTCCGGCAAAAAATAGCTGATGCTTTTCGAAAAGAGAAGGAAAGTATTCGTGAAGCGGCCGAAAAGGAAGCTAAACTTATCCTGACTAAGGCTTATCAGGAATCTTCCAAGCTCACTACGAAAGCCCAGGAGGAATCGCAGCTATTAATAAACCAGGCAAAAGAGCGCGCCACGCGGGAGGCCGAT
>JAQULX010000580.1 GCA_028718465.1 Dehalococcoidales bacterium
AAGATGTCCCAATGTTTACCATCTTCCGGGGAATAGTCCCATTCCTGATGGCTGAGCTTACATGCCTGGGACTCATCATAGCTTTTCCGCAAATCGCATTATTATTGCCGCAGAATATGATCAGGTAATGAGTAATAAGCATTTATATTTTGGCGCAGGAGGGACCAGCGCTTACCGGGATGCCAGGGCTAAGAGTCGTTCAACCGATTCCATCGGGACCTCAACACCCCCCAGTGGGGTCTCAGCAGCCTCATCTATGCCGTGAAAGTCACTGCCGCCGGTAGAAATCAGCCCGTTGCTGTCGGCGATATGCCGCAATCCCTGGACCTGTTCCGGAGAATAATTGCCGTAATACACCTCGAGTCCCATTAAACCGGCCGATTTGAGTTCATTGAGAAGCGTCTCAAAATTGTCGATAAAGAGAGGATGCGCCAGCACCGGTATCCCTTTGGCTCCGGCAATCAATTGGATAGCCTCAACCGGCGTCAGTTTATCTCGCTCCACATAAGCCGGGCCGCCGTGACCGATATATTTCACGAATGCTTCGCGGACATTGCTGATATAACCCTTTTCCAGCATAACCTGGGCAATATGCGGCCTCCCGATCGAGCCGGGGCCGGCAACCTCCTCTACCCTCTCAAAGGGGATTTTGATACCCATGCGGCGTAGTTTATCGATCATTTTTTGGGCTCGCTCAACCCGGGAGTGGCGCATCTTTTTCAGGGTGTTACTCAAAAAGGAATCGAAGCAGTCAAATAGGTATCCCAGCATATGCAGTTCGCCGGCGGCAGTATCCGTGTTTATTTCAACCCCGGCGATCACAGTCAGGCCGTCGAAATTCCGGGCGGCCTCCTGGGCAGGCAGTACCCCGTCAATAATATCATGATCGCAGATGGCAATGTGGGTAAGTCCGCTATCCCTGGCTTTCTGTACGATTTCAGCCGGTGTGTATTTGCCATCCGATTCCGTGGTGTGAATATGCAGGTCCGCTTTCCCCATTATATTTCAACTTCCCGGTCCAGACGGTCGATGCTGAGGGCTTGCCCGGTTTTTTCATCAACGTTAATCAGGACTGAATTGAATATCATTTTATTGCCGCTTCCCACAGCTAGGCGGTGAGGCATGGCTGTCAGAAAACGGTTAAGCACTGTCTGTGTATCATCGCCGATTATGGAGTCCGCCGGGCCGGTCATTCCAATATCTGTAACATAGGCAGTCCCCTTGGGTAATACCTTGGCGTCAATAGTCCCGACGTGGGTATGTGTGCCTACAACAGCGCTGACCCTTCCGTCCAGGTACCGGCCCATCGCCATCTTTTCCGAAGTGGCTTCAGCATGGAAATCCACTATAACGATTGAATAATTTCTTCTGAAACCAGCCAGCAGTGAGTCCATAGCCCGGAAGGGACAATCGAAATTACCTATAAAGACCCTGCCGATAAGGTTGACGATGGCTATATGCTCACGGGTTAGACAGCCTCGTCCCGGTATACCCGGTGGATAGTTTATTGGCCGCAATATAGGGAGGTCTCCATCAAGGTAGGGAATGATCTCTTTCTGGTCCCAGATATGGTTACCGGAGGTCAGGATATCCACTCCGGCATCCAGCAGTTCGTTAGCGGTGGATGAAGTCAGTCCCAGCCCTCCGGCGGCGTTTTCCGAATTAGCAATTACCAGATCGATATTATACTGTTTCCGCAAACCGGGCAAGAGTTTCTGGACTGTCTGCCTGCCCGGTTTGCCGATGACATCTCCAATGCTCAGAATTATCAATTTAGCCTGGCCTTTCTATTTACTGGTAAGCCCATAATCAAGGCTTGTATATTGTGTTTAGCCGCATAATGAAAAGTCTACTTGGCGAAATCTACCGCTCTTACTTCACGGATCACCGTCACCTTTATTTGTCCTGGATACTCCATGCCTTCTTCAATTTTCTTAACGATGTCCCTCGCCAGGCGAATGGACTCCATATCATTGATATCTTCCGGCTTGACCAGTATGCGGATCTCGCGGCCAGCCTGGATGGCGAAGGACTTTTCGACACCCTTGAAGCTGTTGGCAATATTCTCCAGAGTCTCCAGACGTTTGATATAGTTTTCCAGGGATTCGCGTCTGGCGCCGGGCCGTGCGCCGCTGATAGCATCCGCGGCGGAAACAATGTAACCCATGATGCTGGTAGTGGGAGCTTCGTTATGATGCTCTCCGATAGCCTGAGCGATATCCGGTGATTTGTCCCAGCGCTGAACCAGTTCGGCGCCGATCGCTGCATGGCTGCCTTCTACTTCCCGGTCGATAGCTTTTCCTATATCATGCAGCAGTCCGGCTTTTTTCGCCAGGGTCACATTGAATCCCAGTTCGCCCGCTATCATTCCAGCCAGGAAAGCCGTTTCAATGCTGTGGTTTAAAACATTTTGTCCGTAGCTGGTGCGGTACTTCAATCTTCCCAGGACCCGGATCAATTCCGGGCGCAGCCCCTGCACCCCTACCTGTATGGCAGCCTGTTCACCGGCATTAAAGATAGTGGCGTCTACCTCTTCTCTGGCCTTGTTAACTACTTCCTCGATGCGGGCAGGATGAATACGCCCGTTTAAGATGAGCCGTGTCAAAGCCAGGCGCGCCACTTCACGCCTGACCGGGTCAAAACTGGAAAGAGTGACCGCCTCCGGAGTATCGTCAATAATCAGGTCTACTCCGGTAGCCTGCTCCAGGGCGCGGATATTTCTTCCTTCCCGTCCGATTAATCGGCCCTTC
>JAQULX010000581.1 GCA_028718465.1 Dehalococcoidales bacterium
ACAGAACATCTCCCGTTGAGCTTATTGTCGGCGGCATCACCTTCTTCGCCAGTTTCTGTATATTTTTACTATTGATGCAGTACATTTCAAACAAAATTAATAAAAAAATGATTAATGATGACTAATTAATGACATATTTTAATGCTTGAAAATAGCAGTCACGTGATAGCTGTGGTCCTCAATGGTCCTTTCCGCCAGCGCCTGCGCCCTTTTCAGCAGCAAGAACTGCTCCAGGGCTTGCTGCGGGTTGACGGCCTCTTTCTGAATCCTCCTCAATACTATGGCCATGAAAAAACCCTCCTTGTGGTTGGAGGGTAAATCTTGAGGTGACCGGATTAATGTTCACTGCTGCTGCATTGTTGTTTTATGCTGATTTGTCCAAAACCCCGGTGCACCGTAATTTCTGGCGGGAGTAGATGGGAATCGAACCCACCGTGGACTTATCAGGCCCACCACTGGATTTGAAGTCCAGGAGAGCCACCAGGCCTCTAACTACCCCCATGTTGCTGGAAGCCCCGAAATACGGGACTTCCGGTGAATATTGTATCAAGTGCCACTCAGAAAAGCAAGCCCACCTGACCGAAAATGACCGAAAATGTTTTTACTCCTTCCAAGATACGAGAACCATTGCCGATGCGGTGCTTAATCTCACCTACACAACCATTCACCCGATTTAACCACCCGTGCAGGAGCAAGAAATTATTTCAACTTCCACAAGTAGACATAGTCTTCCAGTTGTATGGATTTGAGGAAGTAAAACTTAGTGCTCTAAGCCCATATTTCGCGGGTCGGGCACAATGTATTTTCTAAAGACTTATTCCAGCTGGACCGTAGATAGAGAATCATAGCTGCCCACTGCAAGACCGAGCATTCTAATCAAATTGATATGGCGTTCATTAACATTACCGACGGTATAAAAATATGTTCCGTCAAGCATTTCTCCTTCGGAAAAGACTATTGCCGCAAACTCTTTAATAAGCTGGTGCGTGGTCGCTTTCGGTCCGATATTTTGCTTGGCCAGGTGTTCCAGGATACAGTAAGCCATAAGGGCCATAAAAGTAACCAAGGTCAGCCCTCTAATTCGCTCTTCGATATGTAAAAAGATGGGCCTGACTTTAATCTTGGACTTGAGGTATCTCATGGGCTGCTCCACGTTGTATTTTTTGCGGGTTATCTGGAACAAATCTTCGGTAGTGTATTTTTCATAGTCATAAACATTGGTCACTACCGGATAGATCCCGTCTTTATTTTCCAGTGCAGCCAGAAGCGCTTCGTCTATTGTATAAACCAGCTTAAGCGATGCATCTTTCTCCTGAATGGTAGGGGTGCCAAAGACCTTGCGCAGGTAATTTTTAGATCCTTGAAAACATTTATCGACCTGCTCTTGAGCATATGCCTGGTCCTTATAACGGCGGGTATTTAATTTGTTTGTAGCGATATCCGTTAGGCGCTCTTTGATCACAGCCATATACTTCTTTCGTTTTTCCCGCTCCAGTTTGGCCTTACTTTTGCTCCAGATGAGCAAACATCTGGCCCAGAAAGGGGGTACACTTTCAAGCTCTTTTCTTTGTTTACTGTTCTGGGGGTAAATATAGACTCCCCGCTCAACGACCTTAAACTTAGCGGTACCATCTTTATCCGGAAAAACACACCTGTCCAGTTCTTCTTGAGTGACAGAGTCGATAGCCTGGTCAAACAACCTTGAAGCGGGACATGGCGCGATAAACCTGATTTTGTTGTGGTTGAGCAGTAAACAGTTCGGGATGGTGCCCACAGCACTATCACCAGTGAAAAGAACGTCTTCTGTTTTTAAGTGCTTTAGCAACGCTTTCATATTATTAACTACAATCGACTGGTCGTTTAGATTACCCTCAATAATATCTGAGAGTAGCGGAACGCCGGAGTTCTTTTCTATAGATAAACTAATTTTAACCTGCTTCAAATCCGGCCGCTCGCCGTGACCGAACTGGATCATTTGAGCGCCATCATAGTCCCCTTCGAAATAGATGGAGGTGGTATCCCAGAGAACCTGCTCTGGTTTAAGGCCAAACTCTTGAATAACATGCAGAGCAACTGCTGTCTGGATCTCATCGTAGTACTCTGCCAAATCGTCAAGATCACGCCCGATTCTGTCATCATTTAGCCGATATGACTCTACTTCAAAGAGCTGTTCAATCCCGCATAGCTCAGCCCAAAGCTCTATGTCTTTCATCGGCAAAGGTGAATGGAGGCGGTTGGCAACCAAAATTTCTGTTACTTGCCCGGCAGTCAATATTTGTCCGTTTATTTTACGGTCAGGTACTATGGAATCAACGATTGCTTGAATATCCATCCTCTCTAATAAAGGTTTTATCAGGTACAAAGAACCCAGTATCTTCTCCACCTTGAACTTGAACGCTTTAGCAGGTCGCGGATTAAATGCGCGCCCAGGTGGGCGCTCACGTCTCCTATGGTAAGGGTTACGGGTCATGATTATACCCTCCCAATGCCGGTTTTATAAGTACATTCGACAAAGGGGTGAATAGTACCTTTTCAGACTATTCCGACTATTACCTTTTTCTCAAATAAATTGCTCGCATGGTAATGTATTCTATTAATACGATTCCTTAGACCCGCGAAATATGGGCTAAGGTGGATATATTGCTGCTTTCGATCTGCTGGTACGCTTCCGGCTTGAAGCTGGTGTCGATGAATCTGAATAGGCGCTCGACTTTGCCCCGCCCCATCGGCTGTCGGGGGCGGCTGTGG
>JAQULX010000582.1 GCA_028718465.1 Dehalococcoidales bacterium
GAATGAGCCGGCTGTACACTTACCCCTATGCCTCCTTCCCCAATAACTTATTCTATGCCCGCAACTTCAGCGGCAATCATGGAGGCGGGGTGGCGGCAGCTTACCGGGCGGGAGCCAAACTGGCGAACATGGAATTTGTGCATGTTTATCCCATAGTCGCCGGAGCTATGGCCACCGGGGCGGCCGGTGGAGGCATGTACTGGAAAATGATGAATTCCCTGGGTGAGTTCCTGGAAGAAAAATACCAGGACAAAAGCCTGAAAGATGTGGGCGGAGGTTTCCCGGGGACCAATTATACCTACTCTCCCAGCATGACCGAGGCAGAGATAGAGAGGGATGTCATCACCTCCGATTCCTCCCAGGCCACCGATGACGAGGTGATCGCCTGCTATTTTACCGCCGCTAACGAGTTTCCGCGCACACTGAAGATGTTCAAATTGAGGGGTGATATCCGCTGGGGACCTGTCGAGATGAGGCCGTTCATTATCGGTCCGTTAACTGCCGCCAGCGGGATTGCTCTGGTAAACGACCGGGCTGAAACATCGATCAAGAATCTATTTGCCGCCGGCAGTACAGCCTGCGCCACCGGCTCCAGCGGGTCCAAGGCAGTAGTCTGGGGATATATGGTCGGCGAGCATGTCAGGAAATTAACCGCCGGAATGGAGAGCCCGGTTTTTGGGCCGGATCAGGTTCAACAGGTAGCCGGGGAAAGGAAGCGGGTTTTCGCCCCATTGGAAAACAAAGGAAAGACGGACTCGCTGGAACTGGAGCATTATATCCGGGTCACCAATGATAACTATATCGGCATCCATAAGATTGCCCCCCGGTTGAAGAGGGCCGCCGATATAATGCGAATTGCCAGAGAGAGAGCGGTCCCGGCGCTGGGGGCCTCCAATTATCATGAATTGATGCGCTGTCTGGAGGTCCAGGACATTATCGACCTTTCAGAAATGCATGCCGTGTCCGCCCTCGCCAGAACGGAAAGCCGGATGCTGCCCAGCCATTACCGCCTGGATTATCCGCAAATGGATGATAAGAACTGGGCCAGCCTGATCCTGACTATTCAGAAGGTTGACGGGGAAACGAAATATACCCGTGAGAAAGTGGAGTGACAGAGAGGAAATCGATGATAAAAGTTACTTACGGACCCAGTATAGATTATGAGAACTGCAACGGCTGCGGGAAATGCTATGACATTTGCCCTATGGATGTATACGGATGGGATGAAGAGAAGCATTTGCCTGTTGTGAACTATCCTGAAGAGTGCCGGGCCTGTCTGTATTGCGAATTCGGCTGCTCCTGTGTGGCGATCGATGTCCGGTTTCCCCTTCATGCCATGCTCGATTTCGGCATCGACCCCAGGAAGGTATAAACAGTACAGGATAGTTTAAAATGGCACTGGTAAGAAAAGACTGGCTAAAACTAACGGAAGAGAGTGTAATTGATCCGGACCTTTCGATCTGCGATCCGCATCACCATTTATGGTATCAGTCTGATAATGATTATTCTCTGGAAGATTTCCGGCAGGATATCGCCGGAGGCCATCGTGTAGTACAGACTGTTTTTGTGGAATCCTGCAAGATGTTAAGAAAGGACGGCCCCCCCGAATTTCAACCGGTGGGCGAGACGGAGTTCATACAGGATGCGGTGAACCGGCAAACCGTCAACTCACCGGAAAGCACCATGGTCGCCGCCGGCATTATTGGATTCGTTGACCTGACCGCAGCCGCCTCAGCGGCGGCGCCGGTGCTGGAAGCACATATAGAGGCCGGGAGAGGCCGGTTCCGGGGAATCAGATACACCACCGCCTGGAACGCCAGTCCGCAGATCAAGTCATCTTCTCTTCCGGGAATTCTGGCTAACCCGCGATTCCGCGAAGGTTTCGCCTGCCTGGGCCAATACGGACTGAGCTTCGATGCCTGGCTGTATCATCCGCAGTTGATGGAAGTGGTAGACCTGGCAAAAACCTTCCCTGATACCGTGATTATTGTCGACCACGCCGGAGGCCCGCTCGGCGCCGGTCCCTATGCCGGAAAGCGTGACGAGGTATTTCGTGATTGGCAGAAAGGGATCGCTGCCCTGGCGGATTGCGGGAATGTATTCATGAAGCTGGGAGGACTGGGAATGGGAATCAACGGATTCGACTGGTATGAAAGAGAGCAGCCGCCGGGCTCGATTGCGCTGGCCGAAGCCTTTGCCCCTTATTTTCTATGGTGTATCGAAAAATTCGGGGTTAACCGGTGTATGTTCGAAAGCAATTTCCCGGTCGATAAAAGGTCTTATTCGTATACCATTTTATGGAACGCTTTCAAGCGTATTGCAAAGGACTTTTCGGGTGAAGAGAAAAGGGCCCTTTTCCATGATACGGCAGCGAAGGTCTACCGCCTTTCCGTTTTATGATCTGTATTGAAAATAGGTAATAACCCGGCCCTGGTATTCGGGAAATGGATAATAATTGGCAGTGGAAACCCAGATTAAGCCCGCACAAAACAACTGGTCGACATTGATCTTTGCGGCTATAACAATGGGTATGGTTTCAGCCATACCCATGTCGAGCATGCCGGTACTTTTCAAAGAAATCTCCCAGGACCTGAACCTTAACCTGTCGCAAATAGGCTTCATCTGGGGCGTTTTTTCTCTGGGCAGTATCTTCGTTGCTCCGCTTGGAGGAATTCTCAGCGATAGACTGGGAAATAAACGCACCATAGTCATCATAGGCATTTTGAGTGGTTTAACGGGCGCCCT
>JAQULX010000583.1 GCA_028718465.1 Dehalococcoidales bacterium
TTCTGGTTAGCTTCAAAGATATATCGCATCACCCGATCGGCATTAGCTTTGTTGAGTTCCGGGTTCCCGCTGGATTGATCCACAATAACAAGGTTTCCCTTTTCGAGCTCTTTGTAGATGTCCTCTGCATAATCTGAGGTAATTGATGAACTATGCTGCTCACTAACCCGTCCAATAAGACGTGAGCCATTGGGATAAAAAAACATTTCAAGAATTTTTCTTAAATCATCATCTGCCCAAGATCCAGTCGAACTCGTCTGTACATACTGTTGGTCGAATCGACCAAAGCCAGACCCTTTATCGGCAATATAATTACGTAGTATTTCGCAAGCTTGAGATAATTCAGGCCATGATGGATTTGCCTTTCTTAATATTGCCGCGCAGTTTCCATATGCGGCGGGATCTGCGCCATTCTTTTGCACAGAATCGGTCTCCATTGCTGTTAATAAATCGTTTTTAAATAGGCCAGCAGTATTAGGATGGATATTATTTGGAGGTTGTAACCCTGCCTTTTTCATCAGAGCCCGATAGCACAACACTCGGCGTCGATAACGCGTCATAGCCGAATGATCATCTTGGGCAGGTGTCTCAAATAATACATCCCTGAAATTATCAATGTATTTAATCCCACCTTTAGGAAGTTGTTCGTTTATTATTTCTTTTCCTATTTGTAGATTCTCATCACGATAGAAATTAAGACGCATCAGTTTGCGATTGGGGTCGTGAGGATGCTCCGTAATACCATAAGTCGCAACTTCCTTTTTTAACTCTTCCTGCTTCTCACCTGGTCCACATTTCCATACGTTTTTGATTGCTTCCGGGTTTAGGTCTTTTCCACTGGCATCCTGTTCATTTTCATTCGCATATTCGCCATTGGGGTCAAAAACAATTTGTCCGATACGGCGCTCACCAGCTTGCCACCGTAGAGCGAAAATAGAGCGCAACATTATCTTCGTCGTATTTGATTTGCCGGTTCTTGTCATACCAAATAAGGCTGTTTTCTGGCCAAGAAGGTCAAGGGGGGTTATGCTAACCGAAACACCGTCAATCTGTTGGAACGGCCTATGGGTAGATGCATAACGCACCTGGCCTATAGGTACCGTATAGCTGGCTGCGCTTTCATCAGCGTGTTCACCTCGGTAATTGGCGATAGCCTCCAAAAATTTACCCCTAGGTTTAAATACTTTGAGTCCGCGGTTTGGATAATAGTTACTTAAATCGGAGCCGAAGGCTAGCCGATAAGAGACAGTATCCCCCTGATTTACGGTTGACACATAATATGTTCCAAGCACCCGGCAGCGCACACCGGCATAACTCAACAAGTTGTGAGTAGTTGGATCCATAACGCCGCGGTCATCCCAATTCTTGTCTATTTCTCCGCTAACACGCTGCGCGTTCTCGACTCTGACGCGTAAAGCTTCGTCGGCATTTGGGAGATTCGCCTTATCCAAAACGCGTAATAGAATTACAGAAGCATCTTCTTGACGCACATCTGTTTGAGCGGATAGTGCTATGCGTGTGGCAATTAGGAAAGATAAGGCTGGTATTCCGCCAACTGTCTGACGATGGTTATCGTGGATTTGAACCAACGCGTCTTCATAACCAAGTGAATATACTTCACCAATATAGGCAGTCTCATCTATCAAATCGGTTAGCGTTTTGGCCGCGGTCACAAGCTCCTTACTAAGTTGAGGATTGTTCAATCGATCTGAAGAGCTTGATATTAAATCTGCCATTGTTCTGCCTCCTTCTTCACACAGACTCTGGAGTAGCGTCAGCCGACTCGTAGTCCTGAACTATCTTAACAATTTACTTTGCCCTCTACGATAGCAATTTCCTCACCAGACAGGTTATAGAGCTTGTAGACAATCTGGTCAATCAACTTATCGGTTTCTTTAATATGGTCTCTCAACGGAATCAGGTCCGTCATTGCGGAAGAATATTCGGCATTCAACGTATTCCATATATTGGACGGGCAGGGGTCGGGAATGGACTTGTTCTTTTTCAGAACGTCGATAAGCTCTTCCACTGTTCCTTCATGGAAGGTCTTTATCTTGGTTTTATTCTTCTGGTCTTCGATTGAGCCTTTAATAATTTCCTTCCCGATCCAGGTTAAAAAGCCCCTGATTTTATCTTGTTTCTCTTTGTTTAGCCGGGTCATTTCTTCAGCCGAGAAAGCCAGCAGGTCGTGAACCACATCTGAGTGTTCGTGTTCCATATCAGGTGTCTCATCTTCTTTGAGAGGCAATAGCTTAGATAAAAGCGATGATTTTACTTTCATCCTTGCTGTCCAGGTACTCTTGGTATAGCTCTTTAGCTTGGTCGAGCAATTGCTTGCGTTTTTCAGTTGGAGTGGTGAAGTTGATAAGGCGCAGTGGTAACGAATCGACCTCATAAGAATTTACATGGTTATTTGTACTGGTTAACTTAAATCTCCATTCAAATAGCTGAGAATTGAGAAGGCCTAGTATAAAGTACAGATTAGTACTTGGTTTCACAATATAGTTGATAGTATCGCTACAGAAGCTATTGGGTTCTATGATGCAAGCAATGATACGCCGCCAATTATCTATCGCAGCACCACGTTGATAGCCAATTCTAATTTCTTTATGGTCGAAGTGACCTGCCCCCAATAGTGATACCAGTTGTTACCTCGTTACCGTAGCTAAAACAGTTTTAGGAACTGGTGGATGGTATCCCAGAGAACTATGAGGACGCACCTGATTATATTCCTTTCTCCACT
>JAQULX010000584.1 GCA_028718465.1 Dehalococcoidales bacterium
AGCCGCAGTTCCAGGACACGCCCACCAGCATTAACCGGTTTGTGCCTGAGCCGGTTGTATGACTGAATGATACGCTGCTGGCGTTGGCATCCCCGGTAGCGCTGGAAACCGCTCCGTCCAGTGTAACCGGAATCAAAGCCGTGCTGGTTGCTGTGCCGCTAACCGCCACATTCTTGGTGGTTGCTCCGGCACTGGTGAGTGAAATATTGCCGCTGGATGCTCCCACTATGTCGCGGTTGAAGCGTACATAGATAGGGGTTGTTGATACCGATCCCCCGGATTGGGATAAGACCAGCGAGGGTCCAAATCCGCTGTCGCTGCTCAATGAAATCTGAAAGTCGGCGTTCGTAGATGTGGCTGTTATATCAGCCGTCAGATTGCTGCCGGAAATGGTAAAACTCTGTGGGTCGGAGGGTGTCCCCGGGGCACTGGTGAAAGCATCCAGAGGAACACCGGTAACGCTGATGACAGGATCTGTCGGGCCATCGTTAGGCTCGATGCTGTATGAGTAGTTGGAAACTCCGGTAGTATTACTGGAAGTGATATAGTCCACCGTTGCTACTTCCGGAGTAACCGTTATCCGCAGGTAGCCGGAGTTGGGTAGTATTTCAATTGTCTGGTAATCGCCATGGTCCCCTTCAGAATATATGCCGCTGAATCCGGAACCGCCCATGCCTGGAGAAGGGACTTCCTGATAGACGATTCCGTCACGCGTCTCGTAGACATACTGATGGTCATGTCCGTGGAAATAGGCGCTGACGCCGTTTTCCAACAATAATTGATGAATCGGCGCCTCCCATCCGGGTCTTTTGGATGCGAAACCATCGCTGCCGTCGGCGTTCAGACCGCCCCACTCAAAATAAGCTGCTGCCTCGGCGCCGCCGCGAACATAGCCGGCGGGATTGACAGAGATATCTCTGGGTATTCCGCCGAGCATATTATGACTAAAGACGAATTTATATTTGGCGTCGCTGCCTTCCAGAGTATCTTTGAGCCACTGGTACTGCTGCTCTCCTAAAGTCCAGTTCCACTGATCTCCGCTAACAGGATCATCACTGCCTTCTCCCGCTATACTTCCATACGGATTGTTCATCGTGTACTGGAAGGGATCGATGACCACGAATAACGCATCACCCCATTCCCAGGCATAGTAATCTTCACGGAATTCATCGCCGTAAATTGTCTCATTGATCGCCGGCAGGGGATCTGTGTTACCGGAGTAGAATATCCCATCATCGATCGGTGTCGGGAAAAAGGCCTTCCGCGCCTGGATGCTGGCTAGTCCGACGCTGAAAGGACTGTCATCGAGGTTCCAGCCTTCTTCATTTTCATGATTCCCTGATGACAGGAAGACAGGTACCGAACCTCCGATTTTATCAAGATACAACGGATTCCGGTAGGCCAGGTATTCATTATTGACCGCGGTTTGACTGCTCACGTTATCCAGCAAGAAAATATCACCCAGGTCGATGTGGAAATCAGGGTGATCATTGAGAATATTTGTCATGGCGTTCTGTGTTGAAGTGTTAAAATACTCATGCATATCGGATGTGACCGTAAAACTGAACTCACTGCCGGGCGATCTCTGTGTCCGGAAGGATTGCTCAGCGCGGTTTACCCAATCATCCGGGCTATCTTCGGGAGCGCGATAACGCATCCGGTAATAATATTGAGTGTTGGGACTGAGTCCGCTGATGACCACTTCGCCAGGCTGTCCGCCGGTTGCCTCAACATCCGGCGTCTGCCAGAGATAGTTTCCTTCAGAAGTCCCGTACTGGTAGTGGTATATAATCGTAGAATCAGGGACTATATTGATTGTGATTGAACTATCCGTCGGCTTGCCTAAGAGCTCCTCTGCTGTAAAAGTAGTACTTGTAGCCCCGTAAACCGGGGTTGCCAGAGGCATCATGCTCGTTAAGAATACGACAACCAGTAAGAGTGACAACAGTTTCATGGCCTTCATATATATTCTCCTTATCAGTCCGCCTTTCCTCTCAACTTAATGCTTTCATAACATTATCGGGCGGCTGATCAATCGTTTATCCAGATGTTAATGACCTTTAATATCTTATCCAGTCCCAGGCCCGTGCCGTCGGATGGCTGGGCCTGCCATTTGTTGACACAGGCTAAGAATTCGTCCATATCAAGTGTACCGGGGATCAGGCTGGTATTGCCCTTGAAGTCAACAGTATAGCTGTCGCCGGGGGTTATCTCGATGGTTATGGTCTCATCGAGATGGCCGGCTTTACTGGCTGTCAGGGTATGAGTCCCCGGGGTAGCCACCGTCATCTGGTAGCTGCCGTCAGTGCCGCTGACTACCTGAGCGCCGCCATCCAGCGTCAGGGTGACTTCACCCAGCACCTCTCCCATTGTGTTAAATGTTACTCCCTGGATAGAGGCCGGACTGGAAGCCGCGTTGGTGGTAAAACACCAGGTCGGTCCGGTGGTCGTCCTGGACCCATCGGAAACCTTGACGTACCACTCATATTCGGTGCCGTCATCCCGCCCCGGCCAGCTTATCGAAGCATTGCTTCCGCTGGAAATATCGTTAGCTATCCCTGCTACCTCGAAAGGCGCCGTACTGGACATGGTATAGGCCATGTCCATCTGGTCAGGAGAGGTAGTTATGTATGCATCCTGAGTAGGTGAATAGGTAGTGGCATAAATCATGTTGTCTGCCGGGGAGAACCGTAGCAAGCGCAGATATCCGTTGCCGCCGTTCGGAAAGTCCTGGTAATCG
>JAQULX010000585.1 GCA_028718465.1 Dehalococcoidales bacterium
CGTGTGCTCTTCCGATCTGGACATTCGATCTCTATCTGGTCTACATTCGGTCGGTGCAGCCCCAGGGTAGTATTTTCCAGGCTGGCGGGATCAATGCCGGACTTTTCCGCCAGCTCAGCGACACTGCCGATGCAATCATACTCACAGCAGGAATCACAACGCCAGATAGGCGCCGGTGTACCCCAATATCTTTCGCGGGAGAAAGCCCAGTCAACATTATTTTTCAGCCAGTCACCGAAACGACCGTCTTTGATATAATCGGGATACCAGTTTATTTTCTCGTTATTGGCGATCAGCTCGTTTTTCACTTCCGTGGTCCGGATATACCATGTCTGCTTTGCATAATAGAGAAGCGGCGTCTGGCACCGCCAGCAAAACGGATATGTATGTAGTATCGTCCCGCTCTTATAAAGCAGGTCGCGTGACTTCAGGTCCGCCAGAATTTCTTTATCCGCCGTTTTCACAAATTTGCCGGAAAACGGGTAATCGCCGACGATTTTACCCTGTAAGTCTACCTGCTGCACAAAGTCCAGGTCGTTTTCCAGGCCGGCCTCAAAATCCACTTCGCCGAAAGCCGGGGCTACATGGACGATTCCGGTACCATCTTCCATCGTGACGAAATCAGTTGCAATTACCCGGTAGCTTAAATGGTTATCCGGATCCTGAAGCCTGATCTCTTTACGCTCCGCGCCATCGGGGCTGAGCAGCACCGTCGGCCTCCTTCTTTCCACACTGTATCGATGGGGGTTGTAGAGAGGTTCATACCGGGTTTCCACCAGGTCCTTTCCCTTGACTGAAGCCGCAATGCTGAACTCGTTTAAACCTGCCTTTTCCCTGAGCCCATCCGCCAGTATCATATATTCATCTCCGGTATCGATCACGACGTATTCCGCATCAGCCGATACCGCCAGGGCTGTGTTGCCCGGCAAAGTCCAGGGAGTAGTAGTCCAGGCCAGTAAAAACAACGGTTTCTGCTTCATCAGGTCAGCTAATACCGGGTTACCGGACTTGACTACTTTAAATTTGGGATATACCGAAGGATCCTCGGTATTCTCCTCATAACCCAGGGCAACTTCGTGGGAGCTCAAAGAAGTTCCGCACCGCGGACAGTGGGGAGTCACCCGGTAGCCCTGGTAAATCAATCCTTTCTGCCAGAGCTGTTTAATAGTCCACCAGCAGGTCTCCATATACTTATTGTCCATAGTGACATAAGGATGCTTTAAATCACACCAGTAGCCTATGCGCTCCGTCATCCTGTCCCAGTCTTTCAGGTATCCGTAAACGCTTTCTTTGCACTTTTCATTAAAGCGCGCAATGCCGTATTCTTCGATCTGGGTTTTGTTCGACAGCTCCAGTTTCTTCTCCACTTCCAGTTCTACGGGCAGGCCGTGGGTATCCCACCCGGCTATACGGGGGACGAAGAACCCTTTCATCGTCTTATAGCGCGGTATCACATCCTTGAATACTCTGGCCAGTACGTGATGGATTCCGGGGCTGCCGTTGGCGGTAGGAGGCCCTTCGTATATGGTAAATCGGGGCTGACCTTTCCGGTCATCCACGCTCCGCTGAAAAATACTTTTCTCCCTCCAGAAAGGTAAAATATTTTCTTCCATCCTGGAAAAGTTCACTTTGCTTGATACAGGTTTAAACATTCTCTACACTTCCTAAAATAAAAATCTCGTCTCATAAGGGACGAGATCGTTTTTACCCGCGGTACCACCCTGGTTCCTCTGACTTATGCAGAAGCGCTTATCAGGACACAGTGTTCATGTCCTCGTCAAGGATAACGGCTAACGATGCCGGCCAGGCCTACTGGGGTCTATCCCGTTCGGTTGGCAACTCAGGAGTGATTTTCAAACTTCCGGCACGTCTGCTTTCACTATACCAGACTCGCTGTCTGCCGGTAACGGTCCTACTCTTCTCCGTCAGCGCTTTTACATTTACAGGTTAACATATTATCATAAGGTTGTAAATACTATCTGATATGGCTGATAGTTCGCTTTTGCCTGGGGTTTACTACCACTTTCCTGAGTTCGCCTTCGCCGGTGCTTTCCGTATTTACATCCGGATCGTCAGCCAAAGTCATATGTATAATTCTCCGCTCGAATGCCGGCATGGGTTCCAACCGGAAAGCCGTCTTCCGGGCTTTAACCTGGCTGGCTACATTCAAGGCCAGGGTTTTCAAGTCATCATAACGCCTTTGCTTATAGTTTTCGACATCAACCATGATCGGCGTTTTTGAACCGCTCTGTTTCGCGACAATCAGCCGGAACAGGTATTGAAGTGCATCCAGAGTTTGCCCGCGCCGCCCGATCAAAATTCCCATATCATCACCCACGATATTAAAAGTGACAGTTGTGGCCCCCTCTTCTTTATCTACCCCGTCTGCCGCGATATTTATCTGTACTTCACCCTGGATGTCCATCTTGTCCAGTAAAGTCTCCAGAATCCTCCGGGCAACCTCTATTGATCCTGACAGCGCATCTTTCTCCGGTTTGAGTAATCTTACACTGATCACGGCTTCTTCAGCCTGTGCGTCTGCTGATGCTCCTGCGCCTTCATTTAAAACGGTTATTTCAACTTCTTCCAAACCAGCGTTTAATTGGGTTAGAGCCTTTTTCGTCGCTTCCTCCACTGTCTTCGCGCGTATCTCCAGATTTTCCATCATGTGACCCTTCTTCTGTTTTTTCTTTGGTTGGTACGATTGTCGTTTCTTTCCTGGGTGCGCTCTCCGATGC
>JAQULX010000586.1 GCA_028718465.1 Dehalococcoidales bacterium
TAAGTTTGGAATGCCTATTGTAGAAGAGTTGACGGTTCCTAATCCCGAGAGCATCTACGTTCTTCCTGAAGCAATTAGGCGAATTATGAGATCGTTTAGAACCGCCGAAAACAAGAGATATTTTGTTATTGATGCATTTCGAAATCCCTTTGAAATTGAATATTTTCGTAGTAGATATAGTCAATTTTATCTCCTAGCTGTAGATCGTAATGAGCCAGATCGAAATCTATCTCTATACAAGAGCATGTCAGAAGAACAAGGTTCAATTATAAAAAAACGCGAAAGAGGAGAATTAATCCAGGAAAAAACAAAAGAAAATATTTCTGAATGGGTAACTTCGCAAGATATTAACGAATGTTTATTGAAAGCTGATTATTTCATAAATAACACCAACGGTTCAAGTAAAGAACCCATAAATTTGGCTTATCATTTATTGAGAGTTCTATGTTTGGCCTCGCACCCCGGGTGCGTACCTCCTACAAAAAAAGAAAGAAGTATGCACTTAGCTATGACAGCTGGTCAAAACTCAGGATGCCTATCAAGACATGTTGGTGCTATTGTTACTGATCATTCAGGATATGTACTCGGTGTGGGATGGAATGACCCCCCAACCGGCCAAACTCCTTGCTCTTTGAGGACATCGGAACAACTTCTAAATTCACCTGATCCAAAAATATTCAGTGAATATGAAAGGAGTGAACGATTTACCAATCATATTAGAAGTAGGTGTTTGGGTAATAATCCTTTCTGCTTTAAGGATGAACTTAAGAAAATCACAAATAAATCGCAAAATGAATATACTCGAGCAGTACATGCTGAAGAGAATGCGTTATTACAAGCTACTAGACATGGTCTTCCAGAGAAAGACTCTATATTATATACGACACTTTCACCTTGTACACTCTGTGCAAAAAAGTCATATCAATTGGGAGTATCAAAAATAATTTTTCTCGAAGAGTATACAGGTATACCTATTCAGCAGACCTTGAATACTGGACAGCATGCAATACAAATTGAAAAATTTGTAGGTGCTACTGGATGGGGATTCTTACGTCTATTTGGGACGCTTTTATCTGAGAAAGACCTTATTAATTTGTATCTATAATCTCATTAATATTGAATAAGTTATTAGGTTAAACAAAGCCTTGTTCTAGCTTGAGAGCAAGTCTCCCCCCTACTCCCCCTCCTTAATCATTAATCCAAATTCCCTCCCCCCCCCGCAGCCCCCGGCGCATTCGTTGCGTTAGGTGTAATTAAGAGTGTTTTGCCTGCCCATTCGGAAACAGTCCTTCCCCGGCTCCTTTGTTGACGCCGGAACCCCTTTTAATGTAAACTATATGCGTAGTTGCGCATATAGGAGAGTATAGTGCGTCAGTTGATTAAAGCCGCCAAGTCCCTTTCGGATGAAACCCGTCTCAGAATGCTGAACCTTCTGCTGCAAAGAGAATGCTGCGTCTGCGAAGTGATGCAGGTGCTGGATATCTCCCAGACGCGGGCTTCGCGCAACCTGGGTATGCTTTATGATGCCGGGTTTTTGAAGCAGCGAAAAGAAGGCCTCTGGACTTATTATTCGGTTGATAAGTCCTCACTGGAAAGCCATCTGGATTTATTTTTGCAGGCTGTCCGGACTGCGCTAAACGATAACCCGGCAGCTATACGGGATCTGGCGCGTCTGAAAGAATCCGAACGCCTGGTCCCACAGTGTTGCCCTAAATGCTGAACCTGAGACTGAAGGAATTAATTGGAAATGAGCGAACGGACCTGTAAATCCCCCGGCCTGTCTTTCCTGGACCGCTTCTTGACCCTGTGGATATTCCTGGCTATGGCATTGGGAGTCGGTCTGGGTTATTTCATTCCCGGTGTCTCCAGGTTCATTGATCTTCTCTCGGTAGGTACGACATCCATACCGATTGCCATCGGCTTGATCCTGATGATGTATCCGCCCCTGGCTAAAGTGAAATACGAACAACTGGGCCGGGTCTTCCGCAACTGGCGGGTCCTGGGACTATCCCTGGCACAGAACTGGCTGATCGGCCCTGTCCTGATGTTCTTCCTGGCGATTTTATTCCTGGGCAAAATCTGGCCGATGCCTGAATATATGATCGGCCTGATCATGATCGGACTGGCCCGCTGCATTGCCATGGTTATCGTCTGGAATGAGTTGGCCAAAGGAAACAATGAATATGCTGCCGGGCTGGTGGCTTTCAACTCTATCTTCCAGATTCTTTTCTATTCGGTTTATGCCTACGTCTTTATTACTATCCTGCCGGGTTATTTCGGCCTCGAAGGTCTGGAGGTGAATATCACCATCGGACAGATTGCCCGGAGCGTCTTTATTTACCTGGGAATTCCGTTTCTTGGCGGCCTGATTACCCGCTTCGTGCTGAAGAAAGCCAGGGGGACCGACTGGTACGAAAAGAAATTTATCCCTAAAATCAGCCCCGTCACCCTGGCCGCCCTGCTTTTTACCGTTATCGTGATGTTTTCTCTCAAGGGCGAAATAATCGTCCGGCTGCCCCTGGATGTGCTCAAGATCGCTGTTCCTTTGCTGGTGTACTTTGTGATCATGTTCCTGGTCTCCTTTTATATGGGCAAGAAGGCGGGGGCAGACTACTCCAAAACAGCCACCATCGCCTTCACTGCCGCCAGTAACAACTTTGAGCTGGCTATTGCCGTGGCAGTAGCTGTATTTGGGATCGGTTCCGGCCAGGCTTTTGCAGCTGTCAT
>JAQULX010000587.1 GCA_028718465.1 Dehalococcoidales bacterium
GGGTTTCACCGATACCAAGCCGCCCATTCTGACGAACAGCCCGCTTCATTGCCTGGATTGTCTGCTGATAACCGTCAAAAACAAATGTTGACCCAATACATGTGGCGGCATCGAAAGCACCCTCTTCAAATACGTAGTCAGCCGCAGGGGAGCAAACGATTTCGATTTGGTCTGATAATCCTCTCATGGCCAGCTTTTTCCTGGCCCGTTCACAGAAATCACGGGATATATCTATACCAATACCAGTGATACCGAATTCCTCAGCCCAGAGAGTGAGGGGCTCAGCACAACCACAACCGAAGTCGATCACCCGGCTTCCTTTTTTCAATTTGAGTAGTTTGCCAAGTTTGCTGATTTTTTCAGGCGAGGACGGGCCTAGTATCTCCATATAGCGGTGTGAAATACCCATAAGGTCAAAAAATTCCACTTCTCAAGCCTCCTTCAGGAAATAGTTACTTCATAAATAAAGGTGCTGCGAAACCTGATGCTAATCTCGTTCCTAATATGGTGATGACAGCCTCAAATTTTGGCCCAATTGTAAACATCTTAGACTTCTGCTTGAAAAGAAGCAAGTAGTTCCAGACCATAAATACTAACATTGCATATACACTGGCAAGACCGCGTACGCATAAAAGTAATGAGGTCTTCCCTTTATCATTCGTAACTATTATCACAAGCTGAGTTTTTATTAACTCGGTCAATTGAGAGTACGACTATTTTGCGCGACGGGTCATCTCGTGCTATTTATACCAAAAAAAGTGTTAACCATGTGAGTACAATAGCAGCGCAAAAAGTGGAGTTGAGGAGATTCGTACAATCTATCCCCTCCATTTAGCAAGCTCAACTTGAAAGGCAGGGAAAAGCTTCTGCCTATTGAATACGACCGCCCACCATTAGCCCGCCGTTCAACCTCAGAAGCATCTACGGTTTTGTGCTTGCGAAGTTAAACCCATATTTAGACTATTGGATCTGGAATGGAGAATTATGTTTGAGTTGGATGGGAAAGACCCAGCTCAGCATAAACTTTTTTAATAAATTCTCCGAGGTCTTCAGTTTCCCAAGCTGGGAGTACCCAGGGCATTTCCTGTAAGTTATGGATTATTTCTGGAAGCCAATTATAAGGTATAGAAATAAGTTGCCGGCCCTCCGGAAATAGTTTTTTCGCTATCATACCTGAGCCAAAACCTGTAGTAATATAGTTAACCTCTCTTTTCACATATGGATAAGCCAGAAGCCAGGAGCATCCCATCACTGGAGTCATTTTACTGGAACAGACTTCACCAGTAGTATATGCCATGGCTCGTAATATTATTTCCGTCTGCTTGACGTTATCAGTAAATACTAAAAATAAGTCGGGTTCAAACGGTAGCTGTTCCAACGATGAGAAGGAAATATATTTGATCACATCCTTATCCAATCTGGCTGCCTGCTGATAAATTCTGATGTTAGCCCGGGCTTCTTTAAACAGCTTCATCGCTACACCAAAACCACCGCTTTCAAATACTTTCGGACTCTCTCCCCCCCATACGTAAGCTCCAGGTCTACAATTCTGATTTTCGGGAGTGACATAGAAAGGAGTAGCCCTTTGTTGGGCTTCTTTAATCATTTCACATAAAGCCAAATTTTTTTCTAGCTGCTCTATTCCATCAGGTTTGTTGAATGAGAATTTAATACCTATTGGCTGTATCTGAAAAACAAATTTTTTAAATATTGTTAAATTATCCAGATAAGTCGCCATATTAGCCTCCTGTTTAAAAAAAACGCTGGTACCAAATTACCGGCTGTGATATCCTTTAGAAATCACCTGGCCAGAGTTTCAATTAACCTCACGACCAAGACCGATAGCCCTAAATGATTAATACTAATTAGTGACCATTAAGAGGAATTCAGGCTCTGCTCATCAGCTGTTGGGAGACCATTATTCTAAATCCAATTGATAATTTTTGGTTTTTTCTATCTTAAAAGTATGCCTTTATTATAAGTCTTATAAGTTAATCCAGCAAGCATATAGCAACGATCTAACTATTGAATACGATCGTTCCGGTATTGTATCTTTTAGTAATCCATCCAATTTAATGAGCATAATTGGCATGATATAGCTTATAATTATCTATATACTGTTTTGTATACCAGTACATAAGGAGGAAATCAATATGCTGCAGATAGTAACTGATAGTTCCTGTGATTTGCCGGAAGACCTGGTTGAAAGATACAATATTCATATAGTTCCTCTGAGTGTAGATATTGACGGTAAAATCTATCGGGAGCGGTTAGACCTTACACCTCAGGAATTCTATCAAAAAATGGCAGCGAGCCAGAATCTTCCCAAGACCTCCCTGCCACCTCCATCCTCTTTCCAAGATATGTTTAAGAATCTTTCTCGGACTGATCCTGTCTTGTGTATCACAATTTCATCAGGACTTAGCGGGACATATCATTCTGCTTGCCGGGCAAAAGAACAAGCAGGATCAGATATTACGGTTTTTGATAGTCTTGCAGGTTCCTTAGGCCACGGTCTACAAATTCTTAAGGCTGCCGAAATGGCCGAATCGGGCTTTCCACTGGAGCAAATATTAAAGGAATTGGAGAATTACCGGAGTAGAATGAAAATTCTGATCTTGCTTGATACTCTGGATAATATTGTTAAAGGCGGCCGTTTAAGCAGATTTCAAGGCGGAATAGGCAAACTGCTGAATATCAAATTTCTCCTGCATAACAACCAGGA